>DMLD01000167.1 GCA_003453515.1 Lachnospiraceae bacterium | reverse complement strand
GATATAAATAGTCATTAACAGTTGCGATAATGATAAAAATATGTTATAGTAGGGAATGCTGATCAAGGCATTCCCTTATTATATGTGCGAATAGCGAATGCGATGCATGAAAGCTTGCTTTCATTGCATGGCTGAGCAAACGGTCATCGAGTAGGGGATGAATTCCCCCTACTCGATTGGGAGAGAGGGTTTTTGGGATGGTAAGGCTGCCACCCGGCGGCACCGTGGGATATGTCTTGCGGGGCATTTCAATAAACGGAGGTATCTATGGGCAGAGTATATAAGGATATAGATCTTTTACCTACCGGGATCGCGTCGGAAGAAATAACAGATGGCTGTCTGGTGCTGGAAGGCGGCGCATGGAGAGGGCTCTATACGGTGGGAGTGCTTGATGCCATGATGGAAAATGATATCAATCTAAAAACCGTAATAGGCATCTCGGCAGGCGCACTGTCGGCGATAGGCTATGTGTCCGGTCAGATCGGCTGGGGCGCGAGAATAGATCTTACATACCGGCATGACGGAAGATATTGCGGGCTCAGATCATTTTTCAGTGAGAAGAGCATCACAGGGTTCAGATATCTCTATAAAAATATACTCCGGGAGCTTCCGCTCGATAAAAAAAGACTGAACAAGCCAAACAGACGATTGCTGGTGGGTGCCACGAATATGCTTACCGGCAGGATACATTACTTTGAGAAGGGAGCATGCAACCTGTCCCGTGCCATACAGGCGTCGGCAACGGTCCCGTATCTGTCGAGACCTGTAGTGATAGACGGAGTGCCGTACATGGACGGCGGCTGCTCCGAGAAGATACCTTATACCCGGGCTAAGGAGAACGGAGAGAAAAAGATCGTCGTTGTAAGGACGAGAGAGCGTAAGTTTCGTCGGAAGGAGAAGGAAGCGGATATCCTGACAAGACAGATGTATAAGGATTATCCCGCTTTTGTTGACAGTATTTCTCATACAAATGAAAAATTCAACCGTATGGCGGATGAGATGGATGAGCGCGAGGCTGCCGGGGAGATATTTGTCGTAGCTCCGTCGGAGGTCGTCACGGTCAGCAGGTTCGAGGGCGATATGGACAAGCTCGGTGATCTGTATTGGCTCGGCTACCGGGATATGCTGGCAAGGGTGGATGAGTTGAAGGAATACTTACATAAATAAGAGCTCTGTTGGATCCACAGATAAGCCCGACCACGATTTTCGCGCAGGGAAACGCTTTTATCAGCGCTTCCCTAACCTCAACCATCGGTAGAGTTGCCGAAAATACGGCATATCAACCAACGGTTCGTTTACTTTTTTTGAAAAACGGGATAGGATGATCGTGAAAGGAGGTGCTCCCCATGGATCAGGAAAAGATCGGAAAATTTATATCGACATGCCGCAAGGAGGCAGGTCTTACACAGGCGATATTGGCGGAGCGGCTTGGTATCACGGATCGTGCCGTATCAAAATGGGAGACCGGGAAGAGTCTTCCGGATTCGTCGCTCATGCTTCCGCTTTGTGAACAGTTACATATCAATGTCAACGAGTTGCTCACGGGGGAGCGATTGGATGCTATGGATACATATCAGAAAATGGCAGAGGAGAATCTGCTGAATTTGAGATCGTTGGAAGAGGAAGCCAACAAAAAACGGTTGTCACTTGAATGGGTAATCGGCATTCTGGCTATTATAGTTCTGTTTGGTTTTATAGCCGTGGCGATACTGGTAGAGATGCCCTGGTGGGGTCGGACGATCCTCGGAGTGGCGGGAGGTATAGGCTTTATCGTTGCCATGTGTTTTGCGCTTTGGATAGAGCAGGATGCAGGCTACTATGAGTGTCCTGAGTGCGGTGAGTGCTACAAGCCTACATATAAAGCAGTGTTTTTTGCGCGGCATATGGGACGAACCAGAAAGATGAGATGCCCGAACTGTGGAGTCAAGAGCTGGCAAAAAAAAATATTGACAAAGTATAAAGGATAATAAAATGTCATCAAAAAAATTGTTTTCAGATCAAAAAATCAATACCGGAAGACAGCTGGAAATAGATCTTGCCAAGTGCATGTCCATAGTCTTTATGATATTTCTGCACTGTCTGATGGTCACAACAGGATTCAACAACAACATCAGTCCGTATATGAATCGGGCGATAGCGCAGCTACTGGGTGGTCCCTTTGCTGCGCCCGTTTTCATGTTTTCGATGGGAGTCGGGATCGTGTATTCCAGAAATCAGGAGCCCGGCTATCTGATCAAACGCGGCATCAAACAGATGATCATAGGTATTGCGGTAAATATAGGAGAGTTTTTTCTTCCGCATTTTCTTGCGGGTGAGCTGCTTGGCAGATGGGATATATTTCCTATCGCAGCCGGTCTGCTGCTGTTCTGTGTTGACATACTCGCGTTTGCGGGAATGGCGATGATACTGATCGGAGTATTTAAGTCATTGAAGCTCTCAGCTACACATATGGTGATGATCGCAGTTGTGATGTCTGTTGCGGGATCGTTTTTGAGGTTCACCGATTTTGGCAACAATATCCTGAATATGCTGTCCGGATATTTTATCGGAAGTGCCGGAGGCTTTACTGCCTTTCCTCTTTTTAACTGGATACTTTTTCCAACGGTGGGGATCCTTTTCGGAGAATACTATATCAGATGTGAGGACAAAAAAAGGCTGCTGTGTGCCTGGCCGGTCGCACTGTTGATATCCGTATCGTATTTTGTCATTTCGTGGTTTATCCCAAACGGATTCTTGTCGGAAACACATAACTATTATTTTATGACCACGATAGACGTGCTGTTTTGTCTGATATGTGATTACGGAGTGATAGGCTTTTGGTATCTGATATTCAGGCATTTGCCCGAGGGCGTCACGGCATTTTTCTCAAAGGTGAGCAGCTACGTGGATGTCATATACATCGTGCAGTGGTATCTGATCCCGATCACATATATTATGATCTGTTTCATTGGAGGAAATGTGGTGTTTGGCGATATATCACTTGTCATCATCGCATCCGCGGAAATCGTTACCTGTACAGCTATAGCAGGCTGTTACAAAAAACATAAAAAATCAATCAGGAAAGGATGAAAGTCATGACAAAACTAATCAAAAAAACAGCAGCAATAGTCTTTCTGTTTGCGATCGCCGCGACCTTTATTTTTACTGCGCCGACGGCGTCTGCAGAGGAGGACGAGTGCAAGAGCGGCGTACATGCCGACATCTCGACCTTCGAGAAAAATTTTGATCTGACGGTGGCTCAGAAGATGGAGGTGATTGACAAGATCGAAACTACGATATCGATCCTTACGGACAATGATATGAGTGATCTGGAGAAATACTACAGACTTGCCTTGTGGGCAAACGACCGCGTCACCTATGACCATGATTTTTGGAGCGGAGGCTACAATTTTAAATACTACAGACATCAGTGGGATGCATACGGTGCGCTTTTTGATAAGTCGGTATGTGCCGGAATCTCTATCCTATATGCGAATCTGTGTCACGCTGCCGACCTGCCGTGCAAGTTTGTCAGGACGGATCCCAAGCAGCTTGATCACACGATAAACTATATTCCCGATATAAACGGAAATGCGTACTATGTGGATGTAACAGAAAATGATTTCATATTGTCGGAAAAAGCCAATTCTTTTGCTCCGATGATTGATAAGGAATTTGCATTTATACAAAAGGATTGTACTGACGGTACCTTTGAATATCGATACACGGTGCCCGGTGTTGATGATATAGCGGATACAGAGAGTGACGACAAGAAGAATGAAGAAGATGATCCTGAATCCAAAAAAGACTATATAAAGGATGATGAAGTCGAAGAATACGAATCACGATCAGGAACAAAGATAAAGGAGTGCTTTGAAACCACTTATGATCAATGGTTCAAAACATACGCCCTGCATCAGGACACTTCATTGGATTTTTGCGATCCGTATGTTGAGCTGGGGAGTGGTACACGTGGTGTGCACAGGGCATCGTATAAGGACTTCCCCAAGCAGTTTTCGGCTACGGAAAAACCGGGACTCTGGTTCCTTGAGGATTTTTACAAAGACCCTGAGGATATAAGATCCAAGATCGAGAACAGGGTGATAGATAAGCAGATAATGGAAGTGTCCCTGCCGGATTTAAAGGTTGATTGCAGCAGTGTGAAAGAGATCGAGGAGTATCTCAGGTGGGCATTGGATGTGGAGATGTTCCCTTCGTTGGACAAAAATAATCAGATCGTTACGAATGAATCGTGTCTCGCATACAACACTGATTATACGTTTACGTTAGATTCATATAACGAGAAGACCGGCAAAACTACGCTTACCATCAAGGGGCTCGGAGATTACTCGGGTGAATTCAAGACCTCGGTCAAGGTCGTTAAAAAGCTTGCCAACCCGATGAAGCTTAAAGCAAAGGGCACAACGCTTAAGTACAAAAAACTTAAGAATAAAGCTCTGACGATCAAGAGATCGGAAGTGATCGGGATAAGCGGTGCAAAGGTCTCACTGAGTTTTGAGCTTGCTTCAGCGAAAAAGAATAAAAAGAGCTTCAAAAAGTATTTCAGTATAGAACCTGATGTCGGAGATATTACCGTGAAAAAGGGTATCAAAAAAGGCACCTACAAGGTTAAGGTAAGGATAAAGGACTACGGTGACTCAGACTACGCTGAATCAGCATGGAAGTCAGTGACGATCAAGGTCGTGGTAAAGTGACTTCTGTAAGAATACTTAAGGATACATTGATCAAAAAAGCCATGTCGGTCTGCTGACATGGCTTTTTGATTAGTTTTCGAGTGCCCTGACTGAGCGTATTTGCGACAGTATCACCGAGACGATTATCAGGATTACACCGGAAGCGCACACGACCAGAGCGGCTCCGCGTCCTACGCCTATCCCGAGAGACTTACCGAGAAAGTCGGATAGAAGTCCGGAGCTGACAAAGGCTATCAGATATCCTATCTGTGATATGAAGCCGATAAATCCCCATACTCTGCCCTGCAGATTCTCGGGGATATTGGTTCTCACCAGATAATCGAGACAGTTGTTGGCAAACGGCAGACAGATAAAAAATCCAAAGCAAGTGACTGTCATGAAAACGACGTTCTCCTTGAGACCAAAACCAAAGATAAATACACCTGCTATTATCAGTGATGTGCATAGAACACTTACAAAATGGTTTTTGATACCTCTGGCGCCCAAATATATGCTTGATATAAGCATACCGCTTGCAGCTATGGTCTCGACGATACCGAGTGTCTTGGCATCTGAAAACGAAAGTACGATAGGTTCGGCAAGTATCTGAAAGATCCCAGTAGCCATGGTTATCAGCGAAGAAACCAGTATCAATATAAAGATACCGTGTCTGGTTTTTATCGCCTGCCAACCCTCCTTGAAGCTGTTGAAAAATGAACCGGCATCCTCGCGCTCCTTGGTACCAAGACCTTTTTTGACAACGGCAGTCGAAACGACAGTCAGGACAAAGGTACTCACATCTATCCACATAAGAAGCCTTACATCACTTACGCTCAAAAGAAATCCCGCGATCATCGGAGATATAAGATATCTTGAGCTTCCCGCTATACTTACAAGACCGCTTGCCTTGGAGAATTCCTCCTTGTTCAAAAGATCCGTGATGGTGGCTCTGTATGCCGGCTCGAGCAGTGCGGAGAATACCGCGCTTACAAACACTCCCACACATATCTGCCAGATGGCGGCATTGCCATCCCGCATGCAAAACAGTATAAACAGTATGCCGAGCGCAGAGCAGCCGTCACCGATCATCATGAGGACGCGTCTGTCAAACCTGTCTGCCAGAACTCCTGCCGGGACGCTTAAGAAAAATGTCGGCAAAAATCCCAGCAAGGTGATCAGGGACATATATGCCGCGCTTCCTGTTTGAGAAAAAACATATACTCCGAGACCGAAGCTTGTCAGACCTCCGCCTATGGAGGATACAAACTCACC
>DMLD01000182.1 GCA_003453515.1 Lachnospiraceae bacterium | reverse complement strand
AGCGCGAGACGGGACTCGAACCCGCGGCCCCGACCTTGGCAAGGTCGTGCTCCACCAACTGAGCCACTCGCGCAAACACAAGTAGTAGTATACCCGATTAGCGATCATTTGTCAAGATGTTTTTGGAAAGCATGGTATATTTTTTTGCATTCTCCTGTCGGAGAATATAAAAATGCCGATATAAACAACTCTTCAGATATGATCAGTATTTTCCTGATCAAGCAGCTCTCTGTACACATCTCGCTTCGATACGCCTCTGTCCTTGGCAACACGCCTCATGGCTTCCTTTTTTTCAATCCCATCCGACAGATAGATCTCCATATGCTCCTCTATGGTCATCTCCTGCCATCTTTTCTGCTCGTTACTCTCGATCTCTTTGGTATCCAGTCCCTCAATAACTATGACAAACTCGCCTCTCGGCGCCTCTGTCTCCTCGAAAAATCGTATCGCTTCATTCACGTCGGAAAAACGCTTATACCACTCGTGCTTTTTGGTCAGCTCCTTCGTAACGACAACCGATCTTGGGCTTATACGAAGATCTATCCCCTCTCCGTCCTTTTTGGCGGCATCGTCCATATCGGTATCAAGCGCACCCTTTAATATCTTGAGCGTTTTTACCAGCCTGTGCGGTGCTTCGTAAAAGACAGTGGTGATCGAAGTGCTTCTAAGCCTGTTCAGCACGTATTCCCGTTCCTTTTTATCCTGCGGCAAAAATCCCTCGAAGGTAAATCTCCTCGCACTGAGCCCTGACAATGTAAGTGCAGTCGTAAAGGCAGTGGCACCCGGAAGAGAGGTCACCTTTACCCCTGCCTCGTGACAGGCTCTGACGAGATCCTCTCCGGGATCTGAGATCGCCGGAGTCCCCGCATCCGTGACAAGCGCTATGCTCTCTCCTGCAATAAGCCTTTCAACAAGCACCGGTGTCATCTCATAACGGTTGTGCTCGTGATACGCTACCATCGGCTTTTTGATGTCAAAATGATTCAAAAGCTTTATGGTCTGCCTGGTGTCCTCTGCCGCGATCAGATCCACGTCCTTTAGCGTATCGATCACGCGACCGGTCATATCTCCGAGATTTCCTATCGGTGTAGCACATAAATAAAGCATTCTTACTCCCCATGTTTCCTTAAATGACTCTTGTTTTGTACGAAATATTGTGTTATTATATCAATATGATACGATATATACGAAGATTATCCAAAAAAACATCACGATTGTTGACAGGCTTCATCAGAAGACAGCCCCGCCGCATCACCTTCCCCGTCGGTCAAAACCGCTTCAAAAAGCATCTACGGTGATCCGCTGTATGTTCCGCATGTCCTCAGATACTACAATAAGGAAGCAGAAGACACACGGGATGCTACCGGATCCTGATAAACCTTACCTTCTTTCCGATGCCCGATTTTTTGATCCGCTTAACTGTATCCCTAAACTGTTTCTTGTTTCCCGAGATCATGATCCTTGCCTTCGGCGATATCCCCTTGAACGCATTTTTCCCGACGAAGCTCAATCTGTCCGCCAGTATGGTCACCAGCTTTATCTTTTTGTTGCCCTTGAAAGCATTCTTCGCGATAGACGTCACCCTGTACCTTGCGCCGTCACTGAGCACGCTCTTAGGTATGGTCACAGCTCCCGATGATACCTTCGTACCCTTTTTGATGAGCCTGACTTCTCTGTATGCGCTTACCCTGTATGCCCTCGTCTGTGTTTTGTTGCCGGTCTTTTCCGTCGTCTTTATCGTGGTCTCGCCGTCTGACTTTACTGTTTTTTTGACGGTCGTATAGCTTCCGTCGGCAAAGCTCTCTGTTTCCGTGCACACGGTCGTCCCGTTTGGCTTATTCTCTGTCTTTCTCTCGCTGTATCCGCCCTCCGTGTAGCTTATCCTGACAGTCTCGGACACATACCCGTCATCATGAGATTCCCTTGTCGTGGTAGTGGTGAATAAGACTTTTCCGTTACCATCCATGGTAACTTTCTCCTCAACCTCTCTTGTCACTCCGGGCTCATCCTGTGACGGCTTGGCTGTTGACCCTGCACCGTCCGTCGGACGCGGTGATGTGACACCTTCCGTAGCACCGGGTGTTGCCGATGCCGTGGCAGTGCTTTTCGGAGTCGGAGTCATAATAGGTGTCTGGGTTGCCGCAGACCCGCCTGAACCGGAGCCACCGCCTGAGCCTGATCCGCCACCTGAACCGGAGCCACCGCCAGAGCCGGAGCCGCCGCCCGGTGTGGCAGTCGGTGTCGCTGTCGCAGCCGGCTTTGCCGTAGGCGTTGTCTTTGGTGTTGCAGTTGGTGTCGCCGTCGGTGTTGTCTTAGGTGTGGCTGTTGGCTTCACGCCGTTATCTACATAAAATGTCAGGCTTTTCGGCTTTCCTGCCACATCCTCACTCTCCGAATCGTAGAAGATATGACCATCCTTGTCCTTCAGGAAAAATGATATGGTAGTACTTGTCGTAGCCGTTATCTCCGCAACCTCCTTGGCAGGGTTTACACCCGCATTAAACATGATATAACCCGGCGCAGGCGCTACGCTCACCTCGGATTTATACTCATTGTCAGCTCCGCCGTCCTTCTTTGTCCCGGTTACGGTATACATCTCACCCGTTATGAGCTTTTGTTTTATACTGAAAGCAATATTTTCAAGCTTTCCTGTAAAGTTTCCCTTTCCGGTGATTGTCATCGATCCTGCTCCGAAGTTTCCTTTAGGCTGTGTATATGTTGTGCTTATATCAACATCCGACACCAGCAAAACACCGTTGTATCTAACCACAGGCTCGGGCTTTAGCTCTGTCCCGGTGAAATAGTCGACCGCCTCCTCATAATAGGTCTTATCGCTGTCGGCTGCCTTCTTCTTTATGCCGGAGATATCAAACGGAACTATATCAAAGCTGACT
>DMLD01000132.1 GCA_003453515.1 Lachnospiraceae bacterium | reverse complement strand
GTGGCATATGTAAAAAGGGTAATACAGAGTAAAGAATAATAAAGGAGCGTAATTGGGATGTCCGGATATTATCAGGAAGAGATAGAGACTGCCTCGCGTGATCAGATCACGGCATGGCAGAATGAGCGTTTGGTCAAGCAGGTAAAGAATGTATATGACAATGTACCGTATTGTCGCAGCCGTATGGAGAACAAGGGTGTGCGTCCGGAGGACATACGTTCTATAGAGGATCTCCACAAGCTGCCGTTTTTGACAAAGGATGACCTGAGAGAGGCTTATCCCTACGGACTGCTCGCAAGACCGCTGTCGGATTGCGTGAGGATCCATTCGACAAGCGGTACCACGGGGCGCAGGGTAGTAGCCTTTTATACGCAGCATGACCTCGATCTGTGGGAGGACTGCTGCGCGAGAGCCATTGTGGCAGCAGGTGGCACAAAGGATGATGTGGTGCATGTGTGCTACGGCTATGGGCTTTTTACCGGCGGGCCGGGACTGAACGGCGGCTCGCACAAGGTAGGCTCGCTCACGCTTCCCATGTCTTCGGGTAATACAGAGCGACAGATCCAGTTCATGACGGATCTTGGCTCTACGATCATCTGCTGTACCCCGTCGTATGCGGCTTTTCTGGCTGAGAGTATAGAGGAGAGAGGAGTCAGGGATCAGATCAAGCTGAAGGCTGGTATATTCGGTGCGGAGGCGTGGACTGAGGAGATGCGTCAGGAGATACAGAACTCCCTGGGGATCAAGGCGTATGATATCTACGGACTGACCGAGATATCAGGCCCCGGAGTAGCGTTTGAGTGCTGTGAGCAGTCCGGCATGCACATCAATGAGGATCACTTTATCGCGGAGGTCATCGATCCCAACACCGGAGAGGTACTGCCCGACGGCGAGAAGGGTGAGCTCGTATTTACAAGCATCACCAAGGAGGCTTTCCCGCTTCTGAGATACCGAACCAGAGATATATGTATCCTTTCTCATGAAAAATGTGCCTGCGGTCGTACTCATGTGAAGATGACCAAGCCTCTCGGACGCAGTGATGACATGCTCATAGTAAAGGGAGTGAACGTATTCCCGTCACAGATAGAGGCAGTGCTTATCAATCAGGGCTTCCAGGCAAACTATCAGATCATAGTTACGAGGGATAAGTCCCATCACGACAATATAGAGGTGCAGGTCGAGCTTACACCGGTGATGGCGGCAGACGACACGTTTGACAGGGCGCAGGCTACCAAAAAGCTTGTATCCGGCATGAAGGATATGCTTGGAATACTTGTTGAGATAAATCTGGTGGATCCAAAGACCATCCAAAGAAGTGAGGGTAAAGCCGTCAGAGTCATAGATAAGAGAGGGCTTTACGCAAACTAAGGGTTCACTCTTGCGATGTCAGAGGGTATCGGTGAGATAGCGACAGCCGTTGACAGTATCAATAATATGATCGTTCGGTCCGAGGACGCCATACATACCGTGGCTGACAAGTCGGTACAGACCGCGCTTTCAACTACGGACGGCTACGGACGTCTCCAGGAGAATGAGCATAGTATGGACGAGCTTGGAGGCATCATAGACCGGTTTGAGGTTTGATGTCCGGCGTCGGGAGATTTTTATGAATAACAAAGCGATTCTTGGAAAGGTTTTATTTTATGTCTATGTGGTGGTTTTACTGCTTGTTTTTGCGCTGTCATTTATCCGCATAGGCATCGGAAAAGCCGATAAAGCCAAGATCGGGGGCTTTGAAAATGATTGGGGAAGTGAGCACGGGCGGACTGTTTCGCTCGGGCTCCTTCCCTTTGCTGATGTTGATGAGGAGCTGATACTGAAAAAGGCGCTCCCCACACATACGGACAGCGACCATGTTCTCAATCTGGTCAGCCACAATATCTGGTTTAGTGTTCTTTTTGATGACAGAGAGGTCTACTCGTATTATCCCGGGGAAAATCTGATAGGCAAGGGCTACGGAGTCGATATCCACCATATCAGCATACCGCAGGGGGCAAAGGAAGTTAAGCTTGTATGTAAGTCGATATACAAGGGCGAGAACAGCGCATACTTCAAGGAGTGTGCGATAGCCGACAGCGCGGATTTTGAAAAAATGCTACTTGACAAGCACATGGTGGCATTTTTGATCTCAATGATGATCGTACTTCTCGGGGTGGTCATACTGATCATACACGTATGCTCATTCTCGATAAGCAGGACCGAGTACAACATGCCTGCGCTCGCCATACTGGCGATATTGGCGGGGCTGTGGTCGATGGTGTCAACGGAGATCCCGCTGATATTGTTCCACAACCTGTTGATGATGCGCGTTATAGATTACGGCGCGCTGACCCTTATAGGGTTCCCTCTGGTTTTGTTTGTCAATTCCGTCACATACAGAAAAAGAGCGGTGTTTGGTTACATACAGTTTGCGGTCTGCATGGGCTGTGAGCTGGCTCTTGTGATATGCAGGTCAGTTCTTGGTATTGATCTACACGATGTGAACTATATAAATCTGATATCGACCGGCGTCGCGCTTTGTCTTGTCGTGATAATGATAGTTGAGGATATTATCGTACACATGAAGCATGATACGGAGACGATCAACAGAGCACTCTATCTCGGCGCATTCGCGTTCGTGGCAGGCTCCGTGCTGGATCTGTTTTTTTACTATTCTGCAGGGAAATCCTACTCATCCAGGGACTATGTCTTCATGGAGGTCGGAGTATTCATATTCCTGATACTTATGTATGTGCAGTCCCAGAGAAGGCTTCTCCATGAGCACAGGATCGTCGACCAGCAGAAGTTTGTCAACGGTATGCTCAAGCACTCGTTTTCGGGGCTCTCTCCCGAGATGACGATCGATCAGATGCTCAAATACCTTTGTGATGAGACGGGTGCCGGCAGGGCATTTGTCTACGAGGACAGATGGAGCGGTGTGTTTGAGAGGACTCATACCTGGGGCGGAGCAAAGGATGCGCCCGAGCTTCCGACGGAGCTGCCGTTTGAGGGCGTGGTAAGCGATGCGTATGATGCCTTTCGTGAAAAAGGGACGCTCACCGTGTCGAACCAAAAGACCTTTGCCAAGGAGCATCCCTCGCTTGAACCGGTATTTATGGTCAAGGGAGTGGAGACGCTCGTCATATGTCCGATCGAGAGGGAGAACGGCTATATCGGGCTTTTCGGGCTGGAGAATCCTCCGGCGGGCAAGATTGGCTGGCTCGCGTCGAGCGCGAGGCTGATAGCATTTTTCATAGCGGTGGTGCTTCAGACAAGGGATTCGCAGGCGGAGCTTTTGAGAAATTCCTATGTGGATCATCTGACAGGAGTCGGCAATCGCCGTTCGCTCGATGAGATACACGACAAGCTCTCCAAGGGCGATGTTCGATACGGAATGATGATGTGTGATATCAACGGTCTTAAAAATGTCAATGATGAACACGGACACAAGGCAGGGGATGACATGATATGTGACGTTGCAAGCTGCCTTAAGGATATATTCGGCGACA
Source organism: Lachnospiraceae bacterium (assembly GCA_003453515.1). GTDB lineage: Bacteria > Bacillota > Clostridia > Lachnospirales > Lachnospiraceae > Eubacterium_F. Next base: position 1,437 of record DMLD01000132.1, on the reverse strand, counting down.
GGAGAGTGTTCAGGATGGGCGGAGATGAGTTCCTGGTCGTCAGAGAGGGAGGCAATCGCGAGCAGTTTGAGAACGCCGTAGCCGAGGCTTGGAAGAAGATCGAGTCGATGGGACGGTCGGTCTCCGTCGGAACGGCCTTTTCTGATGAGGAGGCTGATTTTGAAAAAATGCAGCGCCTTGCGGACACAAGGATGTATGAGAACAAAAGAGTGTTCTATTCAAGGGACGGACACGATCGCAGGCGCGGCAGATGACGGTATACTAAGATACTAAGGGGATACTAAAAGGCACACAAAGGAGGGTTCGAACATATGATATCAAATCAGATAATACAGCATACTATCGACGGGGTACATGAGATTTCCGATGTGGAGCTGATGGTGCTTGACGCCCAGGCCAATATACTTGCCCGCACCGATGAGGATAGTGAGGATTATCGTGAACTCATCAACACCTTTATAGGCTCTGAGGCGGAGAGTCAGGTGATCCAGAACAATCATTATTTCAAGGTGTTTGATGACGGAGAGCTCTCCTTTATAGTGGTAGCCAAGGGACGCTCCAAGGAGTCGTACACCATCGGGAGAATAGTTGTTTTTCAGATGAACAATCTCCTTGTGGCGTATCGCGACAGATATGACAGGGAGGATTTTATCAAAAATCTCCTTCTGGACAATCTCCTGCTTGTGGATATCCTGAACAGATCACAGAAGCTCCACATAGAGATGAGAGCCAAGAGAGTGGTCATGCTCGCGGAGATCGGCGGCGAGAAGGATGCCAATATCATGGAGATGGTCAGGGGACTGTTTACCACGGGAAGAGACTTTATAACGGCGGTGGATGAAAATGACATCATAATAGTCAGGGAGATGAACGAGGATGAGGACTATGCAGAGCTTGAAAAGACCGCCAGAGTCCTGGTCGACATGCTCGGCTCTGAGGCGATGACAAGGGCAAGAGTCTCCTATGGAACGATAATCAAGGATATCAAGGAGGTCTCCAGATCGTACAAGGAGGCAAAGATGGCACTTGATGTCGGGAAGATATTTTACAGTGACCGCAATGTGATAGCCTACAGCAACCTCGGAATAGGCAGGCTCATTTATCAGCTGCCTCTGCCTCTGTGCAAGATGTTTATCAGTGAGATATTCGGTGCGGAGGAGCCGCTGCATTTCGACGAGGAAACGCTGACGACCATCGATCAGTTTTTTGCCAATAACCTGAATGTTTCAAAGACATCGAGGGAGCTGTATATCCACAGAAATACGCTGGTCTACAGGCTGGAGAAGCTGTACAAGATGACCGGTCTTGATATCCAGACCTTTGATGACGCCATCACGTTCCAGATAGCACTGATGGTCATGAAATATATGAAATATCTGGAGAGTATAGAGTATTAAGGAAGTGCAGTCATGAGTGATTTTGAAGATTTTGAGGATT
>DMLD01000096.1 GCA_003453515.1 Lachnospiraceae bacterium | reverse complement strand
ATGATGAAGTATGTACGCACCTCCTCCATCTGCCACGCCTTTTTGAATTTTCTGTATATGATATAGTAAAATGCATTGAAATTGACACCGAACAGTATCATGAACACGGTTATGATGTTTTGCTGCAGGACAGTGTAGTCGGCGAGTCCGGAGTTGCGCACGGCAAAGCCTCCGGTACCGGCGGTCCCGAATGACATGGTAAGGGTATCAAAAACAGGCATGCCGGTGATAAGAAGAATAATTATCATCGTCACGGTCAGACCCATATAGATATAGTACAGTATCCTCGCGGTCTCTCTCATATGGGGCGCGAGCTTGCCGACGTCGGGGCCCGGAGATTCGGCACGCATAAGGTTGATGGTTGAGCCGCCTGTCATGGGCAGTATCGCCATCAGGAAAACGAGTACGCCCATTCCGCCGATCCAGTGGGTGAACGATCTCCAGAACAGGGATGCGTGGGAGAGGGTGTCAAGGTCACTGAGTATACTTGCTCCCGTAGTGGTAAAGCCGGAGACAACCTCGAACACGGCATTGATAAAGGACGGTATCTCACCCGTCAGGAAAAACGGTATCCCGCCGAATAAACTGAGCGCTATCCACGAAAGAGCAGTTGAGACACAGCCTTCCTTTAAGTAGAAGACATTGCTCTTAGGCTTTTTGGCAGTGAGCAAGAATCCAAGCAGTATAGCGATCGTCGAGGATATGAGGTAGTAATACCACTTGTCCTCACCGTAAAACAGATCAACCAAAAGAGGCAGGAGCATCAGGGCTCCTTCTATTCGCATAACATATCCGACTATGTAAAAGATGATAGAATAGTTCATAGCTTTAAGACACGCTCCTGCTTATTTCTAATAATACCGTTATATCAGCGTTTTCCTGATATGCCTACGCAAGTATCTGATCTATGTTGTCATATCCCAGATTTGTCGTAACTATCATGACCGAGTCGCCGACGTGTATCCTGTCGCGGCCGGAAGGGATGATGATCTGCTCCTTGCGGTTGATGGTGGCGATCAGGACATTTTTCTTAAGATTGAGATCCATGAGCCTTGACTCGGTTATCTTTGATTCTTCGGTGACCGAGAACTCGACAGCCTCGACCTGATCGTTGAACATATGGTAAAGCGTTTCCACGTTGCTTCCCTTGGAATTCATCATGCCGCGCACATATGAGATGATCGCCTCGGCGATGATGTAGCGGGGGTAGATGACCGAGCCCAAGTCCATACCTCTGATTACATCGCGGTAGTTGACGCGGTCTATCTTGGTGACGACCTTGACATCGTCGTTTACATTTCCGGCGTGCAGTGCGAGAAGAATGTTTTCCTCGTCGATGCCGGTGAGAGGAATGAAGCTCTCTATATGTCTGATGTTCTCCTCGTGCAGCAGCTCCTCAGATGTCCCGTCGCCGTTGATTATGATAGCCTTGGGGAGAAGGATGCTCAGCTCCTCGCATCTGGCGCGGTTTTGCTCGATTATCTTGACCTCTATCCCCATGTCGATAAGCTCATTGGCGAGATAGTAGGCGGATGTGCCGCCGCCGATGATCATACAGTCGGCGACCTGACGCGAATCAAAGCCTATATAATTGAAGAAGTCGCGCACATGCTCGTTGGAGGCGACGAAGGATACCTGATCGCCTGCCTCTATGTGATCGTTACCGGTAGGGATGATGACCTCGCTGTCGCGCTCGATGACCGTGATCAGCAGCTCGTGAGGAAGCTCCTTGCCAATGCCGGCGATAGTCTTGCCGACAAGGAGGTTGTCCTCATATACCTTGAACTTGACCATTTGAGCATGTCCGTGCGCAAACGGGTTGACCTCCAGAGCGTTCGGCTGATATAAAAGCCTCGCGATCTCCTCAGCAGTGGAGAGCTCGGGATTGATGATCATGGTTATGCCAAGCTTGTCCTTAAGATAGTGCACCTCGGATGAGTAGTCCGGAGTGTGGACTCTCGCAAAGGTGGCGCATTTGCTTACCTTGCTTGCCACGGAGCAGGCGAGGAGATTCAGCTCGTCGTCCTCTGCGACAGCAATGAAAACATCGGCGCGCTGTATGCCCGCATCCATAAGGATACCGTATCTGGCGCCGTTGCCGATAAGCCCCATTACATCGTAGTAGTTGGCTACCTCTCTGACCCTGTCGGCGTCCTTATCTATGATCGTGATATCGTGTCCCTCGTTGGAAAGACGCTCCACAAGAGTTGTTCCGACGGTCCCGCAGCCTACTATGATGATGTCGAGCCCGTGTCGCTGCTCCTGTGCCTGAAATCGACTGAAAATCCCCATAAATTCCTCCTATAGCGATCCCTGCGGATACGAAGTATTTCCATATCGCAATACATAACCTACTATACACCTTTTTAAAAAAAATACAAGTCTTTTTATAAAAATGCTTTGCAGACAGCTCTGTGCTGTGCTATGCTATATTCATTGAGAAAACACTGATAAATGGTGGAGAAAACATGAACAGACCAAATATGACTATAGGTATAATGGCGCATGTCGATGCGGGCAAGACAACTCTCGCCGAGGGCATATTGTACACGGCGGGCGTAGTCAGGAAAAAGGGCAGAGTCGATCACGGCGATGCCTTTCTCGACACGTATTCGCTTGAAAAGCAGCGCGGCATCACCATTTTTGCAAAGCAGGCGGTGCTCGATGAATTTGTGCTTGTGGACACGCCGGGACATGTGGATTTCACACCGGAGACGGAGAGAGTGCTGTCCATACTCGATTACGCGATACTGGTGATAAGCGGCACCGACGGAATACAGGGGCATACGAGGACTCTGTGGAGACTCCTTAGGGAATACGACATACCTGTATTTATTTTTGTAAATAAGATGGATCAGCCTGATACGGATCCGGACAGGTTGATCGGGCAGCTTTCACATACCTTTGGTGACGGATTTATAAGGCTTGACGGCGCGAGTGACAATACCGGCGGTGACCCGGTATCAGATAAAGACAGCGCTGTGCCGGAGATAACCGGTGAGGCGGCTGAGGAGATCGCCATGCTCGATGAGTCGGTGATGGAGAGCTATCTCGAATCGGGAAAGATAGACCTAAACGTTATAAAGAGACTTATATCTGAAAGAAAGCTGTTCCCGTGCTTTTTCGGATCGGCACTTAAGGGAGACGGCGTTGCAGGGTTCTACGATGCACTGCGCAGCTATACCGACAGAGGGCTGTGGAGCGATGCAGGG
>DMLD01000164.1 GCA_003453515.1 Lachnospiraceae bacterium | reverse complement strand
ATATACAAAAGAAGCATAGACGCCAGAGACAAAGCCTGTATACGATACGTCTACAGCGTGAGATTTATATCGGATGACGAGGATGAAATACTAAAGAAAAATAAACGCAACAAAAACCTGAAGCGAATCGAGAAACCCGTATTATATGAATCAAGGCTTAGTCAGCTGACGGATAAAAATACAGGACGAATCGTGGTCGTCGGTACCGGACCTGCCGGACTGTTCGCGGCGTATGCGCTGGCGCTCAGGGGAGTGAAGCCGGTCGTCATAGAGCGCGGCGCAGCGATGGAGGAGAGGATAGAGGATGTCAGGGCTTTTTGGGAAAAGGAGATACTGAACGAGGACTCCAATGTCGCGTTCGGCGAAGGCGGCGCGGGAACCTTTTCCGACGGGAAGCTAAACTCAGGAGTTAAGGATAAGGACGGTTCAAAGAGGTTCATACTGGAGACCTTTGTCAGGTTCGGCGCCTGCAGGGACATCCTGTACGATTCAAAGCCGCATATCGGGACCGACGTTTTGAGAAATGTCATCATAGCCATGAGAAGGGCGATGATAAAGCAGGGCGTGACATTTTTCTTCAGAACAAAGATGACAGGGATACTCAAAAAAGACGGGCATGTAACGGGCATACTTGTAGAACAGGAGATGACCGGAAAAAACACCGATACCGATTCGCCGTTTGAGGAGGTCACGCATGAGGATGTGCTCGAGTGCGACAGACTAATACTCGCGACCGGACACAGCGCAAGAGACGTGTTCGAGCTGCTTCATGACAACGAGATTCCCATGTGCTCAAAGGGCTTTGCCATAGGTGTCAGAGTACAGCACATGCAGGTGGATATCGACAGAGCGCAGTACGGAGAGAACGACGGAGAGCATATGCTTCCGGCTGCGTCGTACAAGCTGACAGGCAAGACCGGGGACGGAAGGGGAGTATACACCTTTTGTATGTGTCCGGGAGGATACGTGGTCAACGCATCCAGTGAGAGCGGACATCTGGTCGTCAACGGGATGAGCGATGTTGACCGCGACTCGGGATTTGCAAATTCCGCGGTTGTGGTAAGTATAGAGCCGGGCGAGGATGTGTTTTCCGGAGTGGAGCTTCAAAGAAGGCTGGAATACAGGATGTACGAGGCGGCAAACGGTCATATACCCGTACAAAGATACGCAGATTTCAGAGCAGAGGTAAAGGGCGAGCCTGTCAAGGCTCCGGTCAAGCTGAACAACAACCAGCCTGCCGTCAAAGGAAAGTGGAGCTACAGTGATGTCGCCGCCGCCCTGCCGGATGAGATATCTCACGCCGTAGTCGAGGCGGTCGATATGTTCGGTAAAAAAATAAAGGGCTTTGATGACGGAGACACCCTGATACTCGGACTGGAGTCCAGGACGTCTTCACCCGTCAGGATAATAAGAGAGGACGAAAGCCTGATGAGCCCGGCGCTGCAGGGACTATATCCGTGCGGAGAGGGCGCGGGCTACGCGGGAGGCATACTTTCAGCCGCCATGGACGGACTCAGAGTCGCCGGTCGCATATGCGATGAGCTGATATAGGCTCTCACGCTGAACAATAGCTATATGAATAACAGGAGGAAAAAATGAGTGATATCAGACAAACCCTTAAGGATAAAAAAAGGATAATAATAAAGGTGGGAACATCCACCATCACGCATAAGGAAACAGGAGCGCTCGATCTGATCAAGCTGGAGAAATTCGTGAGGATAGTTTCTGATCTTCACAACCGCGGCAAGGATGTCGTGATAGTTTCATCGGGAGCGATAGCTGTCGGCAGAAGGGCGCTCGGGCTCAAGGAGCGTCCGGAGGAGAGATCCATCAAACAGGCGTGTGCAGCCGTGGGACAGATAAGGCTCATGACCGTATATCAGAAGCTGTTTTCCGAGTACAACCAGGTTGCCGCACAGGTGCTTATGACGAAGGTGACTATTTCCGACGATACATCGAGACACAACGCGCAGAATACATTCAGGGAGCTTTTGCACATCGGAGCCATACCCATAGTCAATGAAAATGACACGGTTGCGACCGATGAGTTCACGCTTTCGGACAACGACTATCTCTCGGCATTGGTGGCGGCCATATCGGGTGGCGATCTTGTCCTGCTGCTCAGCGATATAGACGGTCTGTTTACGGACGATCCGTCTGTAAATCCCGATGCCAAAAGGATACCGCAGGTCGATTCGATAACGGATGAGATGCTTGATATGGCGAAGGGACCGCATACGGATCTCGGTACCGGCGGGATGATATCAAAGCTCGAGGCGGCAGGTATAGCGAATGATGCCGGTGCCGATATGGTCATCATCAACGGCAACGACATGGACAATATAGAAAGAGTCTTTGCGGGAGAGGATATCGGGACGATTTTTATTGCACACAAAACAAAGCATTTTCACCTGAAAAACTATCTCGACAGGCAGACTATATAAACCGGGAAGGGTCCTGATCTATGAACGATAAGGCGAAGCTCAGAAAAAGGATGCTGTCGATTAGGGATGAGCTGACTGGCGATATAAGAGCAGAGAACTCAGAACTTATAAGAAAAAAACTGGTTGGATCAAGCATCTATAAAAATGCAGAGATCGTCCTTTCCTACGCCTCGTACAGGTCGGAGGTCGACACATGGGCGATCAACAAACAGATTTTGGCAGATAATAAGAAGCTGTATCTTCCGAAAACCTATGTCAAAGAAAAAAGACTTAGGTTTATAAGAGTGTCCGACATGGATGAACTGAAGCCGGGAGCACTCGGGATCATGGAGCCTGACGGGGAGGGAGAAGGCATCGACCCGAAAATGACCGGAGCAGGAGCCATACTCATGATAATGCCGGGAGTTGCATTTGACAATAACGGCGCAAGGCTCGGATACGGCGGAGGCTTCTATGACAGATATCTGAGCGAGTATGAGGATATCATACCGCGTACGGTTCTCATAGCGTTTGAGGCGCAGAGAGCAGATGAGATATGCACCGACGAGTATGATATAAGACCGGGGCAGATACTGACAGAGGCGGGATTTAGGAAAAACTGATATGATCGGTATTTCCTTAAAACATATTTTGACAGATCGATGGTATGTGTGATATACTGAGAATCAATGTGCGTTAACACTGACGGGGTGGGCGCGCTTATGGAGAATAACGGAAGGCCGACCGGCATTTCCGTAAACTTTTGGGAGGATAAAGACCATGAAACCCTATGGATTGAACGAACTTAGAAAAATGTATCTTGATTTCTTTGAGAGCAAGGGTCATCTTGTGATGCCAAGCTTTTCTCTGGTACCGCAAAACGACAAGTCTCTTTTGCTGATAAATGCGGGTATGGCTCCGCTGAAGCCGTATTTCACCGGACAGGAGATACCGCCGAGGAAGAGAGTGACCACCTGTCAGAAGTGTATACGGACCGGAGATATCGAGAACGTAGGACATACGGCAAGGCACGGTACATTTTTCGAGATGCTCGGCAATTTTTCCTTCGGAGA
>DMLD01000098.1:10822-13662 GCA_003453515.1 Lachnospiraceae bacterium | reverse complement strand
GACAAGGCATTTGAAGCATCATAAAGAAATATAGAGGTTCATTGATTTTGTATGTCCGGTTTTTGTCAATTAATCATTGCTTCTTTTTCGGTTGAAATAATCATGTCTATATGTTATAATTATCATTATATGATAGAGGGGATGATAGAGAGGATTACACATGGATGAGTCCCCGTAATAATATGACAGGTGTATTTTTCAGGAGCATTTTGAAAGGGAGGTGTCTATATGCTGATTGTAACAACAGATGTAATTCCGGGAAGAAACATCGAGGTTCTTGGTCTTGTGCAGGGCAGTACAGTCCAGACCGTGAATATGTTCAAGGACATAGGTGCAGGCTTTAAGAATCTTGTTGGCGGAGAGTTAAAGAAGTATAATGATCTTATGGCTAAAGCGAGAGATCTCGCCTTATCACGGATGGTTGAGCAGGCACAGAGCATGGGAGCGGATGCTATTGTAGCAATGAGATATGCTTCATCAGAGTTAGCGCAGGGTGCAGCGGAAATGATGGCATACGGGACTGCGGTGAAGTTTGTCTGAAGAGAGCACTCAAATCTTGGATGAATTGCTATAAGATGATGCCTCCCGCTGAAAAGCAACTTTTGGTCACAAGTTTTCAGGAGGTAAAAAAATTGAATAAAAATGACTATATGATTCGTTTAGAGAAAAGTGAAGATTACAGAGCAGTTGAGAACCTTGTCAGAGAAGCATTCTGGAACGTATATCGTCCGGGATGCAGTGAGCACTATGTGATCCACGTGCTGAGGAATGATCCGGCATTCGTTAAGGAGCTGGATTTTGTCATGGAGCAGGATGGGAAGCTGATTGGACAGAATATGTTCATGAAGACGATCATCGAGTCTGATGATGGAAGGGAAATCCCGGTTCTAACGATGGGACCTATAGGAATCATTCCAGAGTTGAAACGCAAGGGTTACGGGAAGGCTATACTGGATTACTCTTTGGAGAAGGCAACTGAAATGGGCTTCGGAGCTGTCCTTTTTGAGGGCAATATCGGATTCTATGGCAAGAGCGGTTTCGATTATGCCAGTAAGTTTGGCATCCGTTATCATGATCTTCCAGAGGATGCAGATTCGTCCTTCTTTCTCTGTAAGGAACTGATACCGGGATATCTTGATGAAATCACCGGAGTGTATCAGACTCCACAGGACTATTATGTGAAGGACGAAGATGTGGATGAGTTTGATAAGGGATTCCCGCCAAAAGAAAAGCAAAGGCTGCCGGGGCAGATCTTTGGCTAAATGAAAATGAAAAGAGCGGAGAGGTTGTAGTATTGCCTCTTCGCTCTATCTTTTTAATCTTTCTTGTTTTTTTACATTTGCAAAGTATGACGTAATATGGTATACTACCTGAGAAAAATCCGAGTCGTATAATCAGCAAAAACGGAGAACATAAAAATGATTAAGATACTTTTCATCTGCCACGGCAACATCTGCCGTTCAACCATGGCACAGTTCGTAATGGAGGATATGGTAAACAAGGCGGGGCTTTCTGACCGCTTTGAGATAGATTCAGCCGGCACATCGACCGAGGAGCTAGGTAACGGTCCGCATCCGGGGACGGTGAGAAAGATGCGGCAGCTGGGGATCCCCATGAGAGAACACAGAGCCAGACAGCTAAGGCGCGATGACTATGAGAAATACGATATGATCATAGGCATGGATCAGTGGAATATCAAAAATATCATGAGGATCATAGGCGATGATCCCGGGGGCAAGGTGTCGTCGTTGCTTGGATTTACCGAAAGAGCGGGTCAGGAGATCGCAGACCCTTGGTACACCGGAAACTTTGAAGAGACCTACAGAGATGTGGATGAAGGCTGCAGAGGTCTTTTGAAATACATACAGGAGGAATACAAATGAAACTTTGGGGAGGCAGATTTACAAAAGAAACAGATGAGCTGGTAAATGCTTTCAACGCATCTATCGGGTTTGACAAAAGGTTTTACAGACAGGATATACTCGGAAGTATCGCTCATGTGACGATGCTTGAAAAGCAGGGGATACTTACCTGTGATGAGAAGGATGCCATTGTGGACGGGCTCAAGGGCATTCTTGATGATATCGAAAACGGAGCGCTCGCGATAGATGAAAATGCGGAGGATATCCACAGCTTCGTTGAGTCTACACTTATAGAAAGAATTGGAGAGCCCGGAAAGAAGCTTCATACAGGTCGCAGTCGCAATGATCAGGTCGCATTGGACATGCGTCTTTATGTAAGAGATGAGATCATAGCGATAAATGATCTTGTAAAGGAGCTTATGGGAGTGATCCACCGTTTGATGAAGGAGAATACGGATACATACATGCCCGGTTTTACTCATCTCCAGAAGGCACAGCCGGTGACCTTTGCACACCATATGGGAGCGTATTTTGAGATGTTTCGCAGGGACAGAGGGAGACTGCGCGATATATATGACAGGATGAACTACTGTCCTTTGGGGGCGGGAGCGCTGGCAGGAACAACGTATCCTCTTGACAGGACGGATACGGCAAAGCTCCTCAAATTCGACGGACCCACCTTCAACAGTATGGATTCGGTGTCAGACAGGGATTATCTCATAGAGCTTTTGTCTGCGCTCTCGACCATAATGATGCATATGAGCAGGCTCAGTGAGGAGCTTATCATGTGGAATTCGGATGAATACAGATTTGTTGAGATGGATGACACCTATTCTACAGGCTCGTCCATCATGCCTCAGAAGAAAAATCCCGACATCGCCGAGCTTATCCGCGGCAAGACGGGAAGAGTGTACGGTGCTCTCGTATCCATGCTCACCACGATGAAGGGGCTTCCGCTCGCATACAACAAGGATATGC
>DMLD01000098.1:0-10779 GCA_003453515.1 Lachnospiraceae bacterium | reverse complement strand
ATAAAGATATGCAGGAGGATAAGGAGCTTACATTTGACGCCATAGACACGGCGAAGGGCTGTCTTAAGCTCTGCGCCGGTATGCTTGATACCATGACGATCAACAAGGATAATATGGCGGCGAGCGCAAAGCACGGATTTACAAATGCTACAGATGCGGCTGACTACCTTGTGAATCACGGAGTTGCCTTCAGGGATGCCCACGGTATCATCGGTCGCCTTGTGCTCACCTGTATAGACAAGGGGATCTCTCTTGACGAGCTTCCTCTTGATGAGTACAAAAAAATATCACCGGTCTTTGAGGAGGACATCTACGATGCCATTTCTATGAAGACATGTGTAGAACGCCGTAACACTATAGGTGCTCCGGGTGAGAAAGCCATGAAAGCTGTCATAGCCATGAACGAAGAGTATCTCGCAGAGACCTGAAATTGACAAAGAGCGGAAATCACTCTTGATTTATTTAAAGAAAAAGGGTACAATATCCATAGGATGTGTTTTGATTACCATAGGGAAGGAGAGATCTCTATGTCTATGTCAACAATGGTCGTGACAGATCTTGCCGGAGTCTCGGCAACCGGAACGGCGGTTCTCCCGGAGTTCAACAGCGGAGGAGCCAAGGAGTCCACCATAACCCCGTTTAAGACGATACTTGAGCAGACCACCGGCGCAAAAAAGCAGAGTGAAGCAAAAGCCGTTTCTTCTGCCTCTGTTCAGAAGGCTGCGCAGGGAGGCGGGGCTGAGGGCGGTTCCACGGGTACTACCAAGCTTGAGAATATTTTTAGAAGAGCGTCAGAGAAATATGACATATCGTATGATTTTTTGGTAGCTGTCGCCAAGGCAGAGTCGGACTTTAATTATAATTGTGTTTCTTCCGCGGGTGCAAAGGGAATCATGCAGCTCATGCCGGATGAGGTAAAGGAGTTCGGTGTGAAGGACGTGTTCAACCCCGAGGAGAACATCATGGCAGCGGCAAAGCTTCTGGCTGCGCACCTGAAGAAGTTCAAGGGCGATTTTACGCTGGCTGCCGCGGCATACAACGCGGGAAGCGGCGCGGTGAAGAAGTACGGAGGAGTCCCGCCTTATACCGAGACACAGAATTACGTTAAGAAGATAGCGAAGTTTATGAAGGAAGGAGTTACCGTGCCTGACAAGGATGCCAAGGTATCGGGTAACTACTCTGACAATACAGGTCATAGTGACAGTTCCTCGTCTGCGGTTTCCTCATCGGATGGTTCGTCAGATACCGCGTCGGGTGACGCTGCGGGAGCTGTCAGCTCAAATGACGGTGCATCAGCCTTTGACGAGGGAGTAAGTGCCACGGATGCGGACTGGGACAAGGTTCGTATCACTGTCGGCAGCGGTGATGATGCCGTTACCATGACATATGGTGCTTATTTGAAGTACAAGGAGCTTGGCTCGTTGGGCGTCGGCTGATATCAGGAGGATACGCTCATGGATGATGAATTAGACTTCAATCCTCATATTGTGGTGTGCAGAGAGTGTGAGGGTGCAATGATCTATAAAGGCACCGGGTGCTATGTCTGTGAGAAATGCGGTCACGAGGAGCTCGATGACTACGGTAAGGTTCGCAGGTTTTTAGAGAAAAACGGACCCAGCAACATTTTTGAGATCTCAGAAGGCGCGGGGCTTCCAAGGACGAAGGTGACCAAGCTTTTCAAAGAGGGAAGGCTCGAGGTCGCCAAAAACTCCGACGCCGCTCTAATATGCAGGCGTTGCGGTATGCCTATAAGAGCAGGCGAGTACTGTTCAAGATGTGAAGCTGAGATGAATGGGCTTGAAAACAGAACCAGAAAGCGCGGTATATACAATGTCCTGAATGAGGATGGTACCACGAAGGACGGCAGAATGAGGTTTTTGGAAAAATAGCCGGAAGCAGCCGTCTGCACGGCTCGGCTTTCGCCATCGGTCAAAGGCTTTTGCCACCGGGATGTCGGTCAATGGCTCTCGTCACCGGGATGCCGGTCAATGGCTGTCATCATCGGGATCCGGGTCACCGCCCAGCAGCTGCTGCAGGGTGTCGGTGTAAAGCTTTTCGGCATGCTTTTTCCATGAGTCGCAAATGTGTATGGCGCTCGCTTCGTCAGCCACCTCAAGTGTGATCCCGTACACGGTCTTATTGCCGTCACGGATGGCGCAGGTCGCTATGTACATTCCGTCCTTGGTTGACTGATAGTCGCTTATGAGAGCGATCTCATCCATGGTTTCGATGTGATTATTCTTAAGATACGTGTCAAGTTCTTTACGGATATCCGAAGACAGTTCATCTTCAAACATCATCCTTGTCGCATCACCGATCTCCGATAGAGACAGATATGTTTGCCGGTATGTGGTATACTCGATCACCAGACCCGACTCAATGAGCTCGCCGAGAGATGACTGCGCCCGGATATAATCCGTATACCCGGATCCGACCATGATCTCAAGGACAACACTTTGCGGCAGAGACATGGATGCTCTGTGTAGTATATGCAGTATCATCTGCTTGTACAGATTGATAGGTTCGTCTGACATAGCTCCCTCACTTTCATTTTTACAACTCTGCATTTATATAATTTATATCATTTACGGAAAAATTACAAGTACAAAATTTGTGAAACAATTGTTTACAGGAGGTTTTTTTGAGATGGATTCAAAGGAAAAGGCACTTAAGCTCCACGAGGAATGGGGAGGCAAGATCGATACGACACCGAAGTGCGAGGTAAACACGAGCGAGGATCTGGCGATGGCTTATACACCGGGAGTGGCTGAACCGTGCAAGGTGATAGCAGATGACAAGGAGCAGGCTTACAGATATACGATAAAGGCAAACACGGTCGCGGTGGTGTCCGACGGAAGCGCCGTTTTGGGACTCGGTAATATCGGCCCCGAGGCTGCCATGCCTGTTATGGAGGGCAAGGCGGTCCTGTTCAAGACCTTTGGCGGAGTCAACGCCTTTCCGATCTGTCTTGATACGCAGGACCCGGATGAGATCATAGAGACCGTGGTCAGGATAGCTCCCGGCTTCGGAGGTATCAATCTCGAGGATATATCGGCGCCGAGATGCTTCTACATAGAGCAGGAATTGAAAAAAAGACTGCATATCCCGGTATTCCACGATGATCAGCACGGAACTGCCATAGTAGTTCTCTCGGGCATCATCAATGCGTTGAGAGTTACAGGCAAGAGGAAGGAGGATTGTCGTGTTGTTGTAAACGGTTCGGGTGCCGCGGGCATCGCGATAAGCAAGCTCCTTCTCAGTTACGGCTTCAAGCATCTCATACTGTGTGACAGTGCGGGTATCGTCAGCAGCCGCTCGTCAAGGCTCAACGACGTCAAAAGAGAGATGCTTAAGTGTACAAATGAGGACGATATCTCGGGAACACTTTCTGATGCCATGGTAGGAAGTGACATCTTTATCGGTGTAAGTGCTCCGGGAGTTGTAACTCAGGATATGGTAAGAAGCATGAATAAGGACGCAATCATTTTTGCAATGTCAAATCCTGTGCCTGAGATCATGCCGGATCTTGCCAAGGAGGCAGGAGCTAGGGTGATCGGTACGGGAAGATCGGATTTTCCGAATCAGGTGAACAATGTTTTGGCATTCCCCGGGCTGTTCCGCGGGGCTCTTGAGGGCAGGGCAGAGCAGATAACCGAGGAGATGAAGCTTGCTGCCGCCAAGGCGATAGCTTCGTTGATATCCGATGAGGAGTTGAACGAGGATCACATCATTCCGGAGGCTTTTGATCCGAGGGTATCCGATGTGGTCAGCAATGCCGTCAAGGAAAATATACATTAAAGATGATAACGGGAGGAATGATATGGATTATGAAAGCATGACGCTTGTGAACCTAAGAGAGATCGCCAAGGAAAAGGGTATAGAGAAATATACATCCATGCGCAAGGCTGATCTGATAAGAGCGCTTTCGGAGAAAAAGTCTACAGAGAGCAGATCAAAGGACTCCGCAGGCAGCAGGACAAAGGAGGCTGCCGGCAGCAGGTCGAATGAATCTGCGGTAAGACGGACAAAGGAGCCTGCTAAGGAGCGGACAAACGACTCCGGAAGAAATGCGGGTAAGGATATGGGAAGGACGCACAGACCCCAGTCTGACAGTCGAGGCAGTCAGGAAAATCAGGAAAAAAGACATAACAACTATCATGGCAACGGCAAGTCCAGATACCATGACGGATCCGACGGACTGATCTCGGTCATGAGAGAACGACAGATCGAGGAGGTGGCTCCGACCGAGCTGAAGGATCTTGACAGCGGGATCACCAAAAACGGTATTCTGGAGATCATGCCGGAGGGATTCGGATTTATCAGGTGTGACAACTACTTACCAGGTGAGAACGATGTGTATGTGGCGCCGCAGTTTATAAGAAGATTCGGGCTCAGGACAGGTGATATCATCACGGGTAATCTGCGTATGCGTACCCAGAATGAGAAATTCAGCGCGCTTCTTTATATGAAGAAAGTCAACGACAGAAACCCCGGATATCTCTATGACAGGGAGAAGTTTGAGAATCTCACCCCGATTTTTCCAAATCAAAGGATACACCTTGAAACACCGGGAACAGGGGTGTCGATGCGCATGCTCGATCTCATAGCGCCTATAGGAAAGGGACAGCGAGGTATGATCGTGTCCCAGCCCAAAACCGGTAAGACCACGCTGCTTAAGCAGGTCGCCAAGGCGGTCACCAGGAACCATCCCGACATGAAGATGATCATCCTGCTCATAGACGAGCGTCCCGAGGAGGTCACGGATATCAAGGAGTCGATCGAGGGAAATCAGGTCGAGGTCATATACTCGACATTTGATGAGCTGCCCGAGAATCACAAGAGAGTTTCCGAGATGGTTATAGAGCGTGCAAAACGTCTGGTAGAGAGCGGAGAGGATGTTATGATCCTTCTGGACTCGATAACCAGACTTGCCAGAGCCTACAACCTCACGGTCACACCGAGCGGAAGAACGCTATCCGGCGGTCTTGATCCCGCTGCGCTCCACATGCCGAAGAAGTTTTTCGGTGCTGCGAGAAACATGAGAGAGGGAGGAAGCCTGACCATACTTGCGACAGCCCTTGTTGACACCGGAAGCCGCATGGACGACGTGGTATTTGAGGAATTCAAGGGAACGGGTAACATGGAGCTTGTGCTCGACCGTGCTCTTTCCGAAAAAAGGATCTTCCCTGCGATCGATATTTCCAAATCGAGTACGAGAAGAGAGGATCTGCTGCTCAATCAGGACGAGCAGGAGTGCGTCATCAAGGTCAGGAGAGCGCTTGGCGGCATGCGATCGGATCAGGCGATGGAGCAGATACTCGATATGTTCAGAAGAACAAGAGACAACGGAGAATTTATCGAGATGATCAAAAAAATGAGAATATAAAAAAGTGCTTGCTTTTTAATTCCGTGTATGTTACAATAATCAAGCGTTTTTGTGAAAGATGATATGACAGGAGGTGTATCATGAGAGAAGGAATTCATCCTGAGTACTATCAGGCTAAGGTAGTATGCAACTGCGGGAACGAGTTTGTCACAGGTTCTACCAAGGAGGATATCCACGTGGAGGTATGCTCTAAGTGTCATCCGTTCTATACCGGTCAGCAGAAGGCTGCACAGGCTCGCGGTGCTATCGAGAAGTTCAATCGCAGATACGGTCTGCAGTAGATATTCTGACAAGATCAAAAGAAGGCCAAGTTTTGCTTGGTCTTTTTTCGCATATTTTGGAGGTGGATTGATGGCGACATATTCGGGGATCGGCGGTCAGGCGGTGATCGAGGGCGTGATGATGAAAAATAAGGGTCACTACGCCGTTGCGGTCCGCAAGCCTGACGGACAGATAGAGATACAAAAGAAAAAGAGCAGCTCTCTCAGAGATCGCTACGGTTTCTTTGATCTCCCGCTTATCCGAGGAGTCGTGACCTTCGTTGAATCCTTCACGATGGGGATGGGTGTTCTCAACTATTCGGCTTCCTTCTATGAGGAGGACGAGGAGAATAAGAACATGAGTGAAAAGCAAAAGCAAAGAGCCAAGAAAAAGGATGACATACTTACGGTGCTGGTCATGATATTGGCGATCGTGCTTGCGATAGGGATATTTGTACTGGCTCCCTTTTTCGCGGTAGAGGCTTTGCAGAGGTGGATCCCCTCACCCGAGCTCAGAGGTCTCATAGAGGGTCTGATAAGGGTGATCATTTTTATAATATACGTAAAGCTGATCAGGCTGATGTCCGATATCAAGAGACTTTTTATGTACCATGGAGCCGAGCACAAGTCGATCAACTGTGTGGAGAACGGAGAGGATCTGACTGTGGAAAATGTGATGAAGCAGTCAACGGAGCATCGCAGGTGCGGGACCTCATTTCTCCTCTTTGTCATGGTGGTAAGTATCCTGTTTTTCATGTTTATAAATGTGGGCGAGATATGGCTTCGCATGCTGCTGCGAATCCTGCTCATTCCCGTGATAGCAGGTGTATCCTACGAGCTTATACGGTTTTTGGGACAGCATGA
The DNA here is from genome assembly GCA_003453515.1 of Lachnospiraceae bacterium. Classification (GTDB taxonomy): domain Bacteria; phylum Bacillota; class Clostridia; order Lachnospirales; family Lachnospiraceae; genus Eubacterium_F. Next base: position 4,269 of record DMLD01000098.1, on the reverse strand, counting down.
GGGAAAGCTCGTGTATATCGTAAGCAGACCGGGTATGTGGCTGCAGCATTTGACCACGGCGGAGCCTGACGAGACGATGGTCGAGGTGGCGATAGCCTCCGTAAACGCGGTGTTTGACTGGAGAGAGTTTCAGGGTAAGCCTACGGTTCCCGAGAGCGGTATATCGGATGCGGGGGAGATGGAAGTCATTGACATATGAACAGATGCTGAGAGCTGCCACCGATGAATTAAAAAGCGCGGGTGTGCCGGAGGCGGAGCTAAACGCATGGTATCTGCTGTCGAAGGCGGGCTCGGGGATGGATCGTGCGTTCTTCATGCTGCACAGGGATGAGACCTGCGACAGTGAGGTCGCCTTGCAGCTTGGCAGGCTTGTTGAAACAAGAAAAAAGGGAGTCCCCTTGGAATACATAACACATGAGACAGAGTTCATGGGGATAAGACTTTATATAGATGAAGGAGTGCTGATCCCGAGGCAGGATACCGAGTGTCTGGCAGAGGAGGCGCTCAGGTACTCACGCGGAGCGGATATCCTTGATATGTGCACGGGCTCAGGCTGTATTGCGATAAGCCTTGCGCTGCTCGGCGATCCGGAAAGCGTAAGCGCAAGTGATATCTCGGACAGGGCGCTTGAGATCGCGAAGAAAAATGCCTGCGATAACCACGCGGACATAACCTTTATACAGGGGGATATGTGGGAGAATATCACATCCGGATATGATCTGATCACATGCAATCCACCGTATATACGCTCTGACGTGATACCCACGCTGATGCGCGAGGTCAGGGAGCATGAGCCGGTAACGGCGCTGGACGGAGGCGAGGACGGTCTTGAATTCTACAGGCGTATCATGGCGGGCGTCGGTTCATTTTTAAGGGAGAACGGACATCTGGTCATGGAGACAGGCTGCGATCAGGGAGAGGCTGTTGCCGCTCTTGCGGACAAGGCAGGGTTTGGCAGCGTCAGTATAATAAAGGATCTTGCCGGGTTGGACCGGGTTGTGAGCGCCGCGAGATAGTTTGTCAGGAGAGAACACATATGTTTGAACATGTAAAGGATATAGAGTTAAGATATGACGAGGTCGTGCGCGAGCTTGCTTCCCCCGATGTCATGAACGATGCGAAGATATACAGAGACAGGATGCAGGAGCTTAACGAGCTTGAACCAATAGTGAACAAATACAGGGAATACGTAAAAACCAAGGAAGGCATAGATGACTCTCTGGCAATGCTCGAGGATGAGAAGGATGAAGAGCTCAGGGAGTTGGCGAGAGAGGAGCTCAACGAATGCAGGGACAGGCTGGGAGAAATCGAGCAGGAGATGAAGCTATTGCTCTTGCCCAAGGATCCCAACGATGGGAAAAATGTCATCGTGGAGATACGCGCAGGCGCCGGTGGAGATGAGGCAGCGCTGTTTTCCGCCGATCTGTTCAGGATGTATGCTAGATACTCTGAGAGGTATCACTGGCATTTGGAAACGATCAATTCCAATGAGAACGGTCTGGGCGGATACAAGGAGATCGTTTTTATGATATCGGGAAACGGAGCCTACTCCAGACTTAAGTATGAGAGCGGGGTGCACAGGGTGCAGAGGATCCCGGTCACGGAGTCGGGAGGACGCATCCACACATCGACGGCTACGGTTGCCATCATGCCCGAGGTTGAGGATGTGGAGGTCGAGATAGACCTGTCCGATTGCAGATTTGATGTGTTCAGGGCGTCCGGCAACGGCGGACAGTGTGTCAATACGACCGATTCGGCAGTGAGACTTACGCACATACCCACGGGTATCGTGGTTTCCTGTCAGGACGAAAAGTCGCAGTTGAAAAATAAGGACAAGGCGATGAAGGTGCTTCGGGCAAGGCTGTATGAGCTGGAGCAGGAAAAGGCACACAGCGCTGAGGCGGAAGCCAGAAGATCCCAGATAGGTACGGGAGACCGCTCGGAGAAGATAAGGACCTACAATTTCCCACAGGGGAGGGTCACCGATCACAGGATACATCTGACGACGCACAGGCTTGATGCGGTGATGGACGGCGATCTTGATGAGATCATAGATGCTCTGATCACGGCTGATCAGAGCGCGAGACTTGCAAGACTTGAAGCAAGCTAAGGATACACTGATAAATTCAGTGTATCCGGATAAAGGCTTACAATGATTTGATGTATCAGGGAAAAAGGTTTTATTCGAGGAAAGGAGGAATTACATGAATATTGAGATCCAGTGCTGTGGTCTTATTCTGATGATCACAATACTTATAATGAACAACCTGTCCGGCCGCGGACGATTTATACTGTATTCCTCCAAGCTTTTTGTTGCGGCACTTTTAGTGTCTATCGGAACGATCTGCTTTGACATCCTTTCGATGGTCGCCCTGTACTATATCGATTCCATACCCATGTGGCTTACAGAAATATCGTGCAAGGCATATATAATAAGTCTGGTATTTGAGGCGACGAGCTCACTCGTCTACTCGATGTATGACTGCTTTTCGTATAAAAGATACAGATATTTTGCCTACACGGCACTTGTGCTTGACATCATCTCATCGGTGGTCATCGCGGCTCTTCCCATAAAGTTCAATGTCACTGATCCGCAGCACGCCTTTACCGAGGGACCGAGTGTGCTTGCCACCTATGCCGCGTGTCTGGGAGTGCTGTGCGCGACTGTATTTTTGCTGATAAGATACGGAAAACGCATGAACAAACAGCGCTTTCGCGGAGTCATGCTTTGGGTGATCTGTTGGATAGTAGCTGCGGGCATACAATTTTTCAATAATGCCCTGCTTCTGATAGGCTTTGCAACGGGAATAGGGATGACCGTGCTTTTCGCGATCCTGGAGAACCCCTTTGCGTGGATCGACAGGGATTCGGGCGTTTTCAACCTTCCCATGCTTCATGAGTACATGCGTCAGCAGTACAACAGAAGTAAAAGATTCTCGATGATAAGCATATCGTTTGCGACCCATTCGGGACTTATAGAGGCGGAGGACGACCTGAGACGCTCGCTTGCATCGTATTTTGAGAGCTACGCCGGAACGAGGGTGTTCAGAAATAACCGCTCCGGATTTGTCATGATCTTTGACTACGGGACCAAGGACATACAGGGGATACTAAAGAGCTTGCGAAGGGATTTTTCAAAGGAATGGATATACGGTAAAAATCACAAGTCAAGCCTTCTGGCACCGCTGTTTCTGGTCATGGAGGACTCGCTGATAACCGGAAGCGCCTCGAAGGTTTTTGCGCTGAGCAACTACGCGTCCAACACAAGCGTAGACGATACCGGAACGGTCATCTACATGGATGAACAGATGGTCAAGGACGCCATGGAATTCGAGAAGTGCAAAAATGAGATGATCTCCGCGATGAAGCAGGACAGGGTCGTAGTATTCTATCAGCCGATCTGGTCAAATGAGGAGAAAAAATTTGTCTCGGCAGAAGCACTTGTACGTATACGAAAGGCAGACGGAAGCATCATCCCTCCGGGCGTGTTTATACCGGTCGCCGAGGCAACAGGTCATATACTCGAGCTTGGACGCATCGTATTTGAGAAGGTGTGCAGATTTATCAGAGACAAGCACCCGATGGATCTTGGGATAGAGTATGTGGAAGTAAACCTGTCGGTCAAGCAGTGCGAGCAGCGCGAGCTGTCGGCGGTGTACCGCGGGATAGTACAGAAGTACGGGATCAATCCGGCTTATATAAATCTGGAGATAACCGAATCGTCGACCATAGAGATCAGGCAGAATGTCATTGAAAATATGCACGACCTGATAAGATTCGGCATCAATTTTTCTCTTGATGATTTTGGAAACGGGCAATCAAACCTCGACTATATCATCGATATGCCGGTAGCCATCGTCAAGTTTGACCGAAACATGACTCAGTCCTACTTTACGAACGAGAGGGCAAGGCTCGTGATGAGCACCATAGTCGACATGATCCACAAGATGCACCTGAAGATAGTGGCTGAGGGTGTTGAGCACAGGGAGGAGCTTGCTGAGCTTGACAGGATCGGTATAGAGTATATACAGGGGTTTTATTTTTCAAGACCGTTGCCTGAGCCTGAGTTTATGGAATTTGTAAAAAAATATAATTTTGATCAGACGTTCAATGTCTGAATGGGAGGTAAGAAATGGATATAGTTTGTCTCGATCTTGAGGGTGTATTGGTTCCCGAGATATGGATCGCATTTGCCGAAGCAACCGGCATACCTGAGCTTAAGAGGACAACGAGGGATGAGCCTGATTATGACAAGCTCATGAAATACAG
>DMLD01000037.1 GCA_003453515.1 Lachnospiraceae bacterium | reverse complement strand
TTCAACGCTTCTACCTTATCAAGTCTTTCCCACGGCACATCGATATCGTCTCTTCCAAAATGCCCGTATGCTGCTGTCTGTTTATATATAGGCTTTCTCAGATCAAGCATTTTTATGATACCTGCAGGTCTGAGATCAAAATTGTCAAATATGATGTCAACCAGCTTATCCTCGGGAAGCTTTCCTGTGCCGAAGGTATCTATACGAACCGATGTCGGCCAAGCAACTCCTATTGCGTAGGAAAGCTGTACCTCAGCTCTGTCACAAAGACCGGCTGCCACTATATTTTTAGCGACATAACGTGCCGCATAGGCTCCCGATCTGTCCACCTTCGTCGGATCCTTTCCGGAGAAGGCTCCGCCGCCGTGTCTTCCCATACCGCCGTATGTGTCAACGATTATTTTGCGACCCGTCAGACCCGCATCTCCGTTGGGTCCTCCGATGACAAACCTTCCTGTCGGATTGATATATATCCTTGTATCATCATCTATCATCGATGCGTCAAGTATCGGATCGATGACATACTTTCTTATATCTGCGTGTATCTGTGACTGTGTCACATCCTCACTGTGCTGCGATGAAACCACTATCGCGTCAAGCCTTGCAGGCTTTTTGTTTTTATACTCTACCGTGACCTGAGTCTTTCCGTCCGCTCTGAGATACGGAAGCGTTCCGTCCTTTCTCACATCACTCAGCTTCTTTGAAAGCTTGTGTGCCAGATAAACGGGATAAGGCATGTATGTATCGGTCTCATTTGTTGCATATCCGAACATCATTCCCTGATCTCCGGCACCTATCTTGTCTATCTCGGCATCAGTCATGCCCATGTCTGTCTTGTTTATCACACCGTCGGCATCCGACTCCTGCTTTGTTTCAAGCGAGTTGTCAACTCCCAGCGCTATATCCGCAGACTGGGCATCCAGCTTTACGATCACCTCACATGTATTTCCGTCAAAGCCCTTTGACTTATCATCATATCCTATATCACAAATTGTCTTTCTTGCTATTTTTTCAAAATCGTCCGGTCCAAGTCCGGCTCCTGTCGTGATCTCCCCGATTATACATACAAAATCAGTCGTTATCGCTGTCTCACACGCGACCCTGCTCATCGGGTCTTTCTCATAAATGGCATCCAGTATCGCATCTGATATCTGGTCGCATATCTTGTCCGGATGTCCCTCAGTTACTGATTCTGACGTAAATAAAATCTTTCCCATGTTCTTTTCTCCTTTCGGTAGCACTTGTACTCCCGGCACATACGTCCGGAAGGCGAACATAATTACACAGTTACTATTTATGTCTGATGATTATATATACAGGTGCTGAATACTTGTATTCATGCACCTATACGCTTTCACCCGTCGATCCAACGACTCATTCCCGAGCCATGGTTCCCAAAGGGTCTTGTATGAAATCCGAGCTTCTCGTAAAACGGCTCCTTGCCCATGGCACTCATCAGATTGACCATGATCGTCTCGCCCTCATCCACCTGTGATTCGAGCCATCCAAGCGTGTTTTCTATCAGACGGCGTCCAAGTCCCTTTGACTGGTACTCAGGTCTCACTATCACATCACATATGAAGTATACATATCCCCCGTCTCCGACCACGCGCGTCATCCCGACCGGCTTTTCACCGTCGTATGCTATCACCTTGTAAAGCGCGTTTTCAAGCGCTGTGTGAGCCCTGTGATCATTTATCGTGATAAAATCCACACTCGCACGAAGGTCATTGTAATCCGACACCGATATAGAATCGGCAAGCCTCAACTCATAGATATCCATAACGTTACTTATTCTACTCTAAAGCATGGTCTTTTGTCAAGTGCAAGTTGCAAGGACCTCACTTTTATGTACCTTCCTTCCATATGATCATGATCATAAACTACAGTTCTCCAGTTCCTTCATACGTTCATGAAACATCTCTTTCCACTTCTCTCTATCGCCAAACCAGGCATCATCGATATCTCTCACAGGCCGCCATCCTTCGAGCTTTCCCTCTGCCTCTATGGCCGCCTCACGCTGCGTCATCCCCTCAGCCGTCTGACACTGAGCTCCATCTATCGTATCATACGCACCAAACGACTGGTTAAAATCCATCAGATCATGCAGGCGCACTCGATCTCCTGTCTCGTTATCGATGAGCCACCCCCAGTTGCCCCAATGACGATCTGTGTTCCCGACCAGATAATCGATGATATTCATCATGTAATAGCCCTTGGCATCCTTAGCCAGAACCTCATCAATCCAGTTCATATCGTGATTCAGCGCATATATCTGAAACGCCTCCATAGTGACTATACTGTATTTCTTTGATGTGATGATCTGCGACCTTGACACAGGCAAATCCTCATACTCAGCCCGCTCGTATTTCACCTGCGGCACATCAAAGCAGCTCGCAATGCGACTTGCCAAAAGTTCCTTCTCCACCGCATCCTGATCTCCGTCTTTCAGCAGAAAAAATGTCTCTCCGTCCCTCACCCACGCCTTCGGGAACATCCCCGGCGTATTCAGGTTATCGGCGATCATATGTGCATTCTCGACAGTCATCGACTTCCCGCGAAGGCTCAGATCAGTAAACGCGTTGCTAAGAGAGTGATCATACAGGTTTATCTCAGCAAAACTAATCTCCTCATCATCCTCACGCACCCAGTACAGGTCGAGCAGGGATAAAGCATGGTATGACAGCGCCACTTTCGCCCTGTCCTTATCTGTCATCTGTTGAGAAGCTCCGATGCTGTTGAGTATCTCCTTGATATACTTTCTGTCGATATGTATAAGCCTCGTCGCACACCAGTGGTAAAAATTCTCCAGGTTCTGCACGAGATCATCGATGTCGTCAGAGGCCGCCTCGAAATAAAGGTCGTAAGGCATCCACAGCTCGTCAAACACTTCTATCGACCCGTTTTTCGCGATATGTGCAACCTTATCCTCACCATGCATGATGACCATAGCAGATCTCCTTCTGTTTCAAAATATGTTGCTTTATCTCATTTCCCGGTCCCGGAAAAATAATCGCCAAGCTTAGTGTGCAGCTCATCGCGGCTTATCGATTTCAGGAGATATCCCGTCGGCTTGAGATCGAGCACCTTCATGATACTTCCCCTGTCGCTCTTTCCGGTCAGGAACATGACAGGGATATTTTTAGTATCGCTCTCAGACCGGAGCATCTCCAGCACCTGCGGCCCGTCCGTAACCGGCATCTCATAATCGAGGAGTATCAGGTCGACCTTGTTTTTGGCAAGCCATGTGATAGCCTGTATCCCCGAATTTGCCATCGATACACGGTACTTGTCCTTGAGCCACTCGCGTATCATGTGCATGTAGTCAAGATCGTCATCAACGATAAGTATGTTGCGCTTCGCGGTAGGCACCTGAGACGAGTCGATAAAAACTCTCAGCTTACTCAAAAACTTGTCCATCTCCAGCGGTCTTTCAAACCACATCCACACCGTATCCTTATCAATGTAGCGAAGCAAGGCATCGTACTCTGCCTTGGACCCGATGATGCACAAAAGCTTATCCTTTTGCAGGCACATATTGTTTAGATATACCAAAATATCCGTGTTCTCGAGCACGCTGTCATCCATATACACAATGATCAGATTGACACTGTCCTCCCCGGATGATATCTTTCCGATATCAAGACCCACAAAGGACGTCTCGATCCCCTCCTTTTGGATCTTCATCTGAAGTCCGCGAACTATAAACGAATCAGCACCTGCAACAACCAAAACCTTGTTTTTCACTGCTTACCCTCCTCATAAGCTACCCCAGCAGCGCACGTATCTCATCCCATTTAAGCGCATACAGGAGACTTTCTATTTCATCCATTTTTTTCTGATCCTCTTCGTCAAGCCGGTACTCCTTCATCGAGCCAATGACCATCTCAGCGAGATCATAGTCCTCGGATGCCGCAAACTCCGCCAGAGAGGCATACGCATCGTCTATCACATCCTGCCCCGCCTTCTCTCTGTCATCCGAAGCGGCATCATCACCTGCCGCCTCATCTATGGGCGACAAAAGCGCGGTAAAGCCCTCATAATCCGCCAGAAATCCATCGTTTTCCGCCTTTATGGTATCCGTATCACCCGCCTTGCCGGCGTCCTCCAGCCTCTGCGCCCACGCACTCAGCTCCATGGCTCCTATGATGCGCGCCGAGCTTTTGAGCGCGTGCACCTTTATGGTATAGTTCTCCCAATCCTCACTGTCGTAGTAGCCCCTGATCTCGTCAGATTTTTCCTTTATCGATCTGAAAAATATCCCGACCATCGACAGATACATATCCTTATCGGCGTTATTTTTCAGTCCCTCGTTGATGTCTATTGCCTTTATGCCACGCAGCCATTCCGGCAGAGCCTTCGAGTCGGGGATTGGAGCCTTGTCGGTATCGCCCTCATTTTTAGGCTCCTTCACCGCCTTTTTCATCTTGGCGGGCGATATGTACTCGCGCATCACCTTCTCCAGACTCGTCCCATCGATAGGCTTGGACAGATATCCCTCAAATCCCTCCTTGAGATACATATCCTTCACACCGCTTACCGCATTTGCCGTCAGCGCGATGACCGGCGTGGTGACTCCCATATCCCTCAGCGCGTGCAGTGTCTCTATTCCGTCCATCTGCGGCATCATATGATCGAGAAAAATAATATCAAACTCTTCCTTGCCCGCAAGCTCTAAGCATCTTCCTCCGCTCTTTGCCGTGGTTATCCGGACCTTGGTACGCTTTAGAAGTCCCTCTGCCACGGCTATGTTCATCTCGTTATCATCAACGACCAGCACCTTTGCCTCCGGCGCTATGAACAGCGGAAGCGACGGATCTCTCTTCAGATCATCGGCGTTTACTATCGACTTCCACTTATTACCTATCGGGTTCTCCTTAAGTACATTTTGCACGATAGCAAATCTGAACTCCGATCCCTCACCGTATACGCTTTCGCAGGTGAGCTGTCCACCCATCATCTCGATCATCTGTCTTGCTATATCGAGTCCGAGACCCGTTCCCTGGATCGCCCTGTTTTTCTTCTCGTCAAGGCGTTCAAACGGCTGAAACAGCTTTTCCATATCCTCCTTGCGAATACCGATCCCGGTGTCCTTTACCCAAAACTCCAGCAGGATCTGCTTCGTGCCGGTCTGCTCGCCGTCCTCGGGCTTTTCAAGTCCCGGCGGTATCTCACCATTTGCTATATCCTCTGTTTTTTTGACGTCGACTCCGAATGTGACCTCACCCTCATGCGTATACTTGACGGCATTTGAAAGCAGATTCAGAAGTATCTGTCTGAGCCTTACATCATCTCCGTAGAGCTTTGAGGGTATGCTCCCATCCACATATGTTCTGAAGCTAAGCTCCTTCTCATCACATCTTACCTGTATCATGGCAACTATGGACGCGAGGAACTCCGCCGATTTATAGCCCTCCGCAACCAGATTCATTTTTCCGGATTCGATCTTGGAGAGGTCAAGTATATCGTTCACTATGGCGAGCAGACTCTTTGCCGCGACCTGTATATCAGCCGCTCTCTCCCTGACCTGCGGCGAGATGTCGTCCCTGAGTATCAGCTCGTCCATACCCATTATCGCATTGATAGGTGTTCTGATCTCGTGAGACATATTTGCAAGGAACCTTGACTTAGCCTGATTGGCATTCTCCGCCTCCTCCTTGGCTCTTGCTATCTCCTCATACTGATCGTTGATTATCGACATACTCCTGACCCTTGTCAAAAGCCACACGATAAAAATGGTAAAGAGCACCACTACACATATCAGATATATGATGAAATACGGTCTCTCATACATCTGTGATTCCTTTTCGATCGGAAAGCTGACCTCCCTTGCTATCTCCCTGCCCGTTCCGGAGTAGACGACAACATTCAGCTTGTACACTCCGTACGGAAGATTGGTGACCGCCAGCGATGTTATTTCCTCCTGATGGCATACCATATCCGCCACATCCGAGCCCTCGAGACTTATCTTTACAAGAGGATTTGACAGTGTGTAGTTCAAAAATGCCACGTCTATATCTATATTTTTTGCCGTGGCGGGTATCCTGTATACTCCGTCCTGCATATATATCTGCTTATCATCAGCCAAAAAATCGCCTATCTGTATCTTATAATTCTCGTCAAAATCATCATAATTATCCGTAGAGATCCGCCTTAATCCATCGGTACAGCACATGTACAGATATTCCTTTTCATAGGTGTTCCATGCGTTGGAGGTGAGCGATGTATCAAAGCCTCTGGTGCGGTTCAAAAGCTCATACGGATAATCCTTCTCATCCGCGAGCATTTCATCCAGATCGACTATATATACACCCGCACTCGAGCTGACCCATGCGGTATCATCAGCTGATATAAATATATCATAATTATTGGTGTACGGAAAGTGCTTTAGTGACTTTATTCTCCTTCCGTTATCATAATAAATACCGCTGCTGGTCACATACAGATATCCGCCCCGACACGGCACTATACGCAGAACGACCTGTGAGGACAAGCCCTGATAGACCCCTATATGCTTAACTATATTTCCGTCCTTTATCTCATATATACCGTCTCCGTCCGATCCCGCCATGATCGTTCCGTCGGGCTTTACAACGACCGAAAGTATCTGCGGAGCAGACATCCCCTCAGCCTCTCCGACCACATCGACAACCATGTCATTTTTAATATATGTCAGTCCCATATTGGACGCGGCAAGTATAGTCCCGTCATCCAGCTCAAGACTGAATCTGAAACGCCCTCCCAGTGTGGATCTGCTCTCATTGAACGAGGTCGTTTTTCCTTCCGGCGATATGCGTACAAGTCCGTCCGGACCATAGGTACTCACCCATATATTTTTCCTGCTGTCCTGCATGAGATGACGTATCCTGACACCGGCAAATTTTTTCTGAAATGAACGATACAGCTTTCTGTCGGTCGTGTGATCGAGTATGATCAGCCCCGAGTCCGTTCCTATGTACAGCTCGTCGTCCACAACCAGCGTCGCGTTGACCGCGACAGCATCGATACCCGCCTTCACAAGTATGTCCTCAAACGGTGTTTGGGCGTACTTGATCACGCCCTGCTTGTTGGATGCGAACCACACATCTCCCTGCTCATCGACCTCTATGTCACAGATCGACGTATCAAATCCGTTCCTCGTAAGTATGGTCTTATTTCCCTCAACATCGATGGCTCCGGCGCCGTTTTCGCCGCATATGAAGTAGCATTCCGTCCTCTTATCATAGTATATACAATTGTGAGACTGTATCTCCTTCAGGGAAAATGAGCCCTTCGCAGTCTCCTTTTTTCCGTCAAAATCAATACGCATGATATTGACGGAGCTTGTGCCGACCAAATACTCTCCCTTTTTGTTCGTCTTGGATATCGTGGTATAGTAGACCCCCTCCTCACCTGAGTAGGCAGAGACCGAGAGCACCTTATTTCCTTTTATGAAAAATAACCCACCGGCGTTGGTAACTCCCGCTATCACTCCGTCCTCGCCCGGCACCATGGACTTGACGCAGGTTATATCCATATTACCCTCGATATTTTCTATGTTTCCCTTCCTGTCGATTATCGACAATTCACCTATGGTCCCCACATATATATTGCCGCCTTCATCCTCGCAGATCGAACGGATCGAGTCGGCTGCAAGTCCCTCCTGCGTGGTGAAAAAATCTATCTCCCTTGTCTTGGTATCGTACCTTGCCACACCTGCCTCATTGGTGCCTATCCACAGCTTTCCCGATGAGTCAACATACAGCTCCAGCACACTCTTGATGCGCTCATCCGGAGTAAATCTCTCAAATTTTCGCCCGTTATAACGGTAAAGTCCCGAGTAGGAGCCGACCCAGAGGTACCCGTCCGGTGTCTGGGCTATCGTATTTATCTCCGGCGTTTCGAGCCCGTTCTCGGAATCATAGATTATCGGTTCAAGCTCCGATATGCTGACCTTGGCATAAGCTTTACCCTCTCCCGCAAAGCATGCAGCCAGACAGGCGGTGGCGATAAATATCACAGCCATGGTCATGATATTTTCTTTTCTTTTTTCCGAATAATCATCACTGCTTTTTTTCAGTATTTTATTTATCAGTGATACCATTCCCGCAGCTATAAGAAAGCTTATGACCTTATCCGGCATTTCCACAAACATTTCGCCTAAAAATGAATTGACCCCGTCAACATCTATATAGTTGGAAAGCATGTCAAACAGTGCATCTCCCCACTCGTTTCCGCTGTATCCGCCGCGAAGTATCATATTGATCGGCGTGGTCAGGACTACGATTCCTGCCGCTGTTATGGCAGAGGACTGAAGAACATGATATACGTCAGGCTTTTTTCTGGGATAGGTGACCCCTGCCAGCACCCCGACGCCTCCGCTGACTATTGCGTACCACGCCGAGTGAACACCTGCTATTGCAAGAATAATACTGTAAATAATACCCGTCACTGCACCCTGTATCGGTCCCATGACTATGGCGACCACTATGGTCCCTACCGCGTCGAGCCATACCGGAAGAGACAGCTTCATGGCTATACCGCCCCCTATGATATTTATAAGGATGCAAACAGCCACTATGCCTATTTCTTTTACTCCCTGCTTTGCTTTATCACTCATGCTAATGTTTTCCTCCGGGATGTGCAGATATTTAGGGCAAAGGGATTCGGACCACACCGGTACGAACCCCTTTATCTACGCTTTGTTATGATGTTTCAAGATAATACATCAGTTTATCGGTATCGATCTCCACCTCCGGCGACTCACATTTTGTATACTCTTCCATATCACCGGTATTTCTTATATAGCTGTCAGGATTTCCGGAATTGACCGCATTTTTATACTCCACATCATCATTTTCCGACATCATTGACAGATATGTGGTGCTCTCCCTGAGCGTTCCCTTATCGTCTACATAACTGTAGGTTATCTGCATACGATATGACATGGAGCGTCCCGTATCATCCTTGACAGTGGCGGAAACGACCTTAAAATTGTCACTTGATACAAGCAGTGAGCGGATGTTGTCAACCGCCTTGAAAACCACCTTCTCAACATCGTTCAGCTGCTTGAACGCCTCGAGTCTCTCGCCGTCGACAAACTGCTTTTCCTGCGAGGTGAGCTTCTCATACTCCTCCTCGAGCTCCTTTATATCCAAGAAGGATGTGTATTCGTCGAGACCGTTGATCCGGGTCGCTATATCCCTTACCGTTTTCAAATCGACGTCCTTGTATTTTTCCAAAAGCTCGGCATGCTCTACATCCTGCTTGTGATCGTAAGGAACAGCGTTGTAGTCGTCCAGCGCCCTGTTGAAATCCTCCTGGGTGGGGATATTTGCCTCCATAAGCTTTGCTATGGACTCGTTCGCTGTCGAAACGGCGCCTGCCGCCTGTGAGTTGCCGAAAAGTGTTCTCACGGCAAAAAAACCGACCACGATCAATACAGCCCCAACCAGTATTATCGCAACGATGATCGCCGTTTTTCCAAAATCCCTTGTCCCCTTATTATATGTGTCATCAGCCTGTTGGTCAGACACTCCCAAGGTATCCCCGGATGATCCCGCTGATACCTTATTGACCGACTCCTCTGTCAGTCCTGATCCTGACGGCGTTTCCTCCGCCGCCCCAGGGTTCCGAAAGGGCCGCGCCTTTTCTTTGTTTTCAGGATTTGGATTCATGATCAGCTCCTGCTGCTCTCCTTCGGGGAACTCGACCATGGGTGTATCGTTTTGCGGAGCTGTCTCCGGATCCGGCATAGGCGACTCGGGTATGGTCGCATCCGGGAAATCCATATCGTCTAAATCTATATCGCCTAAGGGCAATACTCTATCGGGTTCATCCGGAAAGACTATTTCCTTTGGTTCGTCAGCGTTGTTTTCCGGTATCTCGGTTTCAGCTGAACTCTCTTGTTCAACAGGGCTCCCGGTTTCATCGGTGGTTTCGTCAGCTTCCGGTTCCGCTGCCGGGATATCTTCTTCTGCCATCGGTTCAGATATCCGGATATCCTCTTCTGCTATCGGCTCAGCTGCCGGGATATCTTCTTCTTCTGCTACCGGTTCAGCTGCCGGGATATCTTCCTCTGCTGCCACCTGTTCAACTGTTATGTCTTCTGCCGGCTCCTCTATCAGCTCCTCCGAAGGGCTCTCAGCCTCTGCCGGAGCTACAGCCTCTGCTTCCGGAGCTGCCGGGATATCCTCCTCTTCTGCCACCTGTTCAACTGTTATGTCTTCTGCCGGCTCCTCTATCAGCTCCTCCGAAGGGCTCTCAGCCTCTGCCGGAACTCCAACATCTGCTTCCGGAGCTGCCGGTGTATCTGCCGGTTTTGTAAGGACTCTCTTAGGTCGCTTTACTTTCTTTAGCGTCTTCCCGTCCTTGCTTTTTTTAGTCTTACTCCTCTTGGAAAATAAGCCGCCAAACAGTCCCTTTTTCTCTGAGCGATCCTCGTCGTCATCAGTGGGTGGCTCGAGAAACTCAACAGCCTCCTCCATCGGCTGAGCCTCCATAGATTGCGGAGTTCCAAAGCCGGGCATCTCCAAAGCCTCTTCGAGCTGTATGGTAGGCATATCATCCCCAGGTTCAGTCACAATATATTCCGAAGACTCCTCCATATCCTTATCCATGTCATCTATGTTCATGGCAAAGGACTCTTCCTGCTCTGCCGGCTTTACCTGCCCCTCAAAAGAGAAGTCAAGATCAGCATTGCTTTCTTCCTCATCATCTGTCGGCAGAGATAGCTCTATATTGTTATCAATATCATTTTCAGCCGTATCATCGGCAAGCTCAACTTCACTTAATGTCGACTCGGCTTCCTCGTCGGACTTATCATCCGGGAAGGATATCTCATTTATGGTCGATTCTGTCTCCTCGTCGGACTTATCGT
>DMLD01000005.1 GCA_003453515.1 Lachnospiraceae bacterium | reverse complement strand
GCACAGCTGCTCGCCGGCAGACATCCCGATTGGACGCCTGCGTCGTGGGCACTTAGATTTGTTGCGAGCCTGCCTGCTGTTGATACCATTCTTTCAGGTATGAGCACACTTGAGCAGGTACAGCAAAACACGGAGCTTTTCAAAAATATAGAGCCGCTTGATGACGAGGACATGGATCTTCTGGCAAGGACTGCTGCCATGATACGCGGCAACATAGCGATACCCTGTACAAGCTGCCGCTACTGTGTCGAGGAAAACACGTGTCCGGTGAACATACCGATACCGAATTACTTCGCACTGTATAACACGGAGACACTGAAAAATGACAGGGGATGGACTCCTGAAAAGAACTATTATACAAATTATGTCAAGCATAACTACGGAAGGGCGTCGGAGTGTATATCGTGCAGGGGCTGTGAGAGAGTATGCCCGCAGCATATTGAGATATCGACGTGGATGACCAAGGTCAAGGTTTTGCTTGAGGATAATAACATGATGCTGTGAGCTATGGGAGGCAGTCTTGAAGATAAATGAGATATCCGATATGCTGAAAAATGCGCCGCCGATCAAGCTTCCAGGGCTCATATCCGAGTTTGAGGGTGATGAGAGAGCGGGGGTGCAAAAGGCGGTCATATCTGCGAAAAAGCGGCTCGATGCACACAAAAAGGAGCTTGTCAGGCTCGATGAGATGTTTTATTTTGAGAAAAAATATCTCCCGGAGTGCCCCATTATCTGTGGGATAGATGAGGTCGGCAGAGGACCTCTGGCAGGACCTGTCGTTGCGGGAGCTGTAGTGCTGCCGCCTGATGTGTTGGCAAGGCTAGACGATCCTGACGGTATGCACATAGAGGGGCTCAACGACTCGAAGCAGGTTTCGGCAAAAAGGCGTGAGGCTCTCTACGATGAGATAACGGATAAGGCGATAGCCTGTGGGATAGGAGTGATACCGCCTTCGAGGATAGATGAGATAAATATACTTCAGGCCACCTACGAAGCGATGCGGCTTGCCATAGAGGATCTGGAGGTCGTGCCGGATATGCTGCTCAATGATGCGGTGAATATCCCCGATGTGCCGATACGTCAGGTCGGGATAGTGAAGGGTGACGCAAGGAGCCTGTCGATCGCCGCCGCTTCCATAGTTGCCAAGGTCACAAGGGACAGGATGATGGTCGAGATGGCTGAGCTCTATCCCGAGTACGGATTTGATAAGCATGTCGGATACGGGACTGCAGTGCATATCCAAGCGATACGTGACCACGGACCATGTCCGATACACAGAAGGACGTTTATTACCAAGTTTGTTTAAGAAAGTGTACACTGTTGACAAAGTGTACACTTTTTGTTAGAGTATTCAAGGATACAATAATCATCACGGGAGGTGATCTGCTTGGCTAATGTAGACAGAGACAAGACCGCAGTCGCGCTTGAATACGAGCCGGGCGATCAGGCTCCGAAGGTCATAGCAACAGGGCAGGGAAAGCTTGCCGAGAGGATCATCGAGGTCGCCAGGGAGGCGGATGTTCCTATCCATAAGGATGCAAAGCTGGCGAAGTCGCTATCCATACTCGATATAGGTGAGTATATCCCGCCGGAGCTGTATTCGATAGTGGCAGAGGTTTTGGTTTTTGTGGACAGCATGGACAGGATCCAGTCAAAGATGAAGCAGTAGGGAGACCGAAATGGGCGTACATAAGAACTCGAACAGACAGCTGGGAAGTGAGAAGGAGTCTCTTGCGTGTAAATATCTGGTACGCCACGGATACAGGATAGTTGAGAGAAACTTTCACGGAGGAAGGTTTGCCGAGCTTGATATAGTGGCAAGGGACAGTGAAGGATATCTGTGCTTTATCGAGGTCAAGTACCGCCATGACGATGAACACGGCGGGTACGAGGGTTCGATCGATAATAGAAAGATAAGGAACATATGCAGGTGCGCGACCTGTTATTTGTCCTATAAAAAGATATCACCCGATACACCGGTAAGATTTGATGTTGTATTTATTTTGGGTGAAGATATAAAGCTGGTCAGGAATGCATTTGATTATGCTTGGGGGTAAAAATGAGTAAACCGATAATAGCAGTTGTTGGACGGCCTAACGTTGGCAAGTCAACTCTTTTCAATACTCTGGCAGGCGAGAAGATATCCATAGTTGAGGATACGCCCGGTGTCACCAGAGACCGTATATATGCCGATGTCACATGGCTTGACAACTCCTTTACGCTGATAGACACCGGCGGTATAGAGCCTGTCACAAGTGATATGATGCTAAAGCATATGCGCTCGCAGGCGGAGCTCGCAATGGAGACAGCGGACTGTATCATTTTTCTGACGGATGTGAGACAGGGAGTCGTGGACGCTGACTATCAGGTCGCAGACATGCTCAGAAAAACAGCTAAGCCGGTCGTATTGGCTGTCAACAAGGTGGATAGCTTTGATAAATATATGCCGGATGTGTATGAGTTTTACAACCTTGGAATGGGTGATCCCTATCCGATATCCGCCTCGTCAAAGCTGGGACTCGGCGATATGCTCGATGCAGTATATGAGGTGTTGGGCGAGAATGCAGGCGGTGAAGAGGAGGACGAAAGACCGAAGATCGCGATAGTCGGTAAGCCGAATGTCGGGAAGTCGTCACTTGTGAATAAGCTCCTCGGCGAGGATAGGGTCATAGTTTCCGATGTGGCGGGGACCACCAGAGATGCGATAGACACTTATCTGAAGGTAAACGGCACGGAATACATCCTCATAGACACGGCGGGACTCAGAAGAAAGTCCAAGATAAAGGAGAATATAGAGCGGTACTCGATCATAAGGACTGTCGCCGCGATAGAGCGGGCGGATGTGGTCGTGCTGATGATCGACGCCACCGAGGGCGTGAGCGAGCAGGACGCCAAGATAGCAGGACTGTCACACGACAGGGGGAGAGGTCTCATCATTGCGGTAAACAAGTGGGATGCCATTGAGAAGGACGATCATTCCACAAAAAAATACACCGATGAGATAAGAAAGGTGCTCTCGTTTGTGCCTTATGCCGGGATCATATTTATCTCGGCGAAAAACGGTCAAAGGACGGGCAAGGTGTTTGAGATGATCGAATCGGTCATAGCCAATCACGCTATGCGGGTGCAGACCGGTGTTCTCAACGAGATCATGACCGAGGCGGTCGCCATGCAGCAGCCGCCGTCCGACAAGGGCAAGAGACTTAAGCTGTTCTATATGACGCAGGTATCGGTGAAGCCGCCTACATTTGTACTGTTTGTAAATAAAAAGGAACTGATGCATTTTTCTTATCAAAGATATATAGAGAATCAGATCAGACAGACCTTTGGCTTTGAGGGGACGCCGATAAGGATACTGATACGCGAGCGTAAGCAGGATGGTATGTGAGCCGGAGCTAAGTGTGTTTGGTATTTATCTGTTTTGAAAAATATATGTTATTTACCGGGAGGATATAAAGATGAGTTTGGCAGAGTACGGGTTTGCCGGGTTGTTTTTGATCGTGGGGTATTTCTTCGGAAGCTTTTCAACGGGGTATTTTTTCGGAAAGAAGCACGGGCATGATATTCGATCGGAGGGAAGCGGCAATATCGGAACGACCAATGCCCTTAGAACCATGGGAAAGGTCGCGGGAGCGATCACATTTCTGGGAGATCTGGCAAAGGCGTTTATACCGACCCTCCTTGTGAGATTTGTCTACTGTCGGATCATGGGCTACGATGCTGATCTGACCTATGTGATGACACTGCTCACCGGACTGGGAGTATTTATCGGACACATTTTTCCGTTTTATCTGCATTTCAAGGGCGGCAAGGGTATCGCCGTGTCAGCTGCAGTCATCATCGCCACTTCGGCGGACGGCGGTATCGGGATGTGGATGATATTTATCGGCATAGCCCTGTTCGTGATCATAGTAGTGCTGACCAGATATGTCTCGCTCGGCTCGCTGGCGGTGATGTGGTATTTTCCGATATACGTGACGCTGAAGTTTTTCGGCAGCGAGTACTATTTC
>DMLD01000090.1 GCA_003453515.1 Lachnospiraceae bacterium | reverse complement strand
CAGGATAAACGCATCAATTTACCCGAAGTCAACATATTATGTTGAAATCGGGTAAATTGATGCGTTTATCCTGTAAGGCTGGAGAGATGTTCTTGACATTTGATTAGCAAAATGTTATCATTTTGCTATGAGGAGGTGATAGCATGAAGCAAGCGGTTACAAGAATAGATGATGATGAATATGAAATATTCCAGAATACGGCAGCTAGTCTGGGTACGACGACTGCCGATGTTTTGAGGATGTTTATCTATGCATTCAATGATAATCATGGATTTCCATATCCGGTACAGAGTAAAAGGATGCAGGTCGAGGCATTTGAAACTGAGGAAGATGCAATACGTTTTGCTACCGATTATGCGATGGAGGCTATTAAATGAGACGGGGAGAAATATATTCATTAAGAGATCGACAATATGCATCCAAGGCTCGTCCGGTTGTTATTATCCAGGATGATAATATTGATTTCAGATGTTTATAAACCAGAAATACATATATAATCATCTGAAATGCGTATATTTTTATAAGTTTCAGATGATTATAGTGGGTGCCAGAAGTGATTTTAAGAGTGCGCTGGGTATATCCGGTGTGGAAAGCGTGGAATACACATATCAGCGGTGAACAGCAACTCTGATGAAGCATGTTTTATACGCACTTCACTTTTTTGACATTTTTCCGATATATTATATGAAATAGGGTATTGTCAGTCAGCTTGGAAAGGACATGGGATGATGGTGCTTGAGTGATCGGAAATACTACCACATATATGATACGGGAGTGTTTGGAGGAAAAAGATGATTACATTTATTATCGGTATAGTTGTTTTGTTGGCAGGCGGTTTAATTTACGGCAGGGTGACGGAGAGGATCTTTGGTGCGAGCGATAAGGAGACACCTGCTATTGCCATGAGGGACGGAGTGGATTTCGTCCCTATGAAGAAGTGGAGAAATGCACTTGTAGAGCTTTTGAACATCGCGGGGACCGGTCCGATACTCGGACCGCTGCAGGGTGCTCTGTTTGGACCTATCGCTTTTATAACCATACCTATAGGCTGCGTGATAGGAGGGGCCTTTCACGATTATATGACCGGTATGATCTCTGTCAGAAATAAAGGTGAGCAGACGCCCGATCTTATACGGCGTTTTCTGGGCAAGCATATCCATCATATATATATCGTGTTTATCTGTCTTATGATGTTGCTTGTCGGGGTCGTATTTATATACACTCCGGGAGATCTTTTCATAGTGCAGATAATGAATCAGGATTCTTCCGTGGCTAATCCTGTCGTATGGATAGTATATGGCGTGATATTTTTATACTATACGATAGCAACGATATTACCGATAGACAAGATAATCGGGAAGATATATCCTTTATTCGGAGCCATATTGCTGCTCTCTGCAATCGGTGTGTTTGTCGGTATCTTTGCGAAAGGATATCCGCTTGTGGAGCTTTGGGATCAGGGAACTTTGGCGTTTCCGCTCAGCGGTAATTATATCCCGATCTTCTTTGTGACTGTGACATGCGGTATATGCTCAGGCTTTCACTCGACACAGGCGACCTTGGTGTCAAGAACACTTGCCGGGGAGCGTGATGGTCGGGTGGTGTTCTACGACACTATGATAGCAGAGGGGTTTATCGCGATGATATGGGCTGCGGCAGGTATGGGAGCCGTGCAGCTCGGACTCACGGATGCCGATACTCTGCGTAATGTTCCGACGCAGGTGGTCGGGATAGTGGCGAAGGATATGCTGGGAAGTGTGGGAGGCTTGATCGCCATAATAGGTGTTATCATCCTGCCTATAACCTCCGGAGATACGGCGCTCAGATCAATAAGGCTCATGGTAGGGGATGCTTTGCATATCGACCAGACCAATAAGGGCAAAGCGCTTAAGCTGGCGCTGCCGATCTTTGCTGTAGTTTTCATGCTGCTTGTCTGGGCGAAGTTAAATCCTGAAGGCTTTAACATAATATGGAGATATTTTTCATGGGCAAATGAGGAAACGACCGTTTTTGTATTTGCAATGATCGCCGTATATATGAAGAGACACAGCATGCCGTATATGCTGGCGGTTCTGCCCGGAAGCTTTTATGTATATGTGGTGACGACATATATTTTGAACGCAAAGATAGGGTTCAATCTTCCGTGGATACCGTCGTACATCATTGCGGGAGTCTTAACAATAGCGTATGCGGTGGTGCTTATGCTGCCGAAAAAAGGTGAAGTGGTTACAAATAATTAGGTGAAGGGAACTGCGTATGGCAAGGTTAGGCTTTGGTTTTATGAGGATGCCTCTTTTGGAAGAGGGAGATCAAAAGGCGATCGACAAGGAACAGCTTAAGGAGATGGTCGACACATTTTTCGGAGCAGGATTTACCTACTGTGATACGGCGTGGATGTATCATGATTTTATGAGTGAGCCGACTGTAGGAGAGGTGGTCGTAAAGAATTACCCGAGGGACAGCTTTACCGTAGCTACCAAGATGCCTGTCGCCATGGTCAAGTCACTTGAAAAGGCGAAGAACATTTTTGAAGCACAGAAGGAAAAGCTCGGAGTTGAATACTTTGACTATTATCTTGTTCACGATATGAATAAAGAGAACTACAACAAGGCACAGCGGTTGAAGATAATAGACTTTTTGAGAGAAAAAAAGGAAGCAGGCGAGATCAAAAGGCTGGGCTTTAGCTGTCACGATATGCCTGAGTTTATCGATAAGGCTCTGGATGAATGTCCTTTTTTTGAGTTTGTACAGCTCCAGATCAATTATCTTGATTGGGACAGCGAGGGAGTCAGATCGCGTGAGTGCTACGAGGTCTGCGTAAAGCACGATAAGCCTGTCATGGTCATGGAACCGGTCAAGGGCGGCACACTTGCCCACATCCCGGAGGATGCTGCACAGCTGCTCGCCGGCAGACATC
>DMLD01000028.1 GCA_003453515.1 Lachnospiraceae bacterium | reverse complement strand
ACATCATAAAGGGCTTGTTGTGAAGCCCTATCCTCTCCTGCTTGAAGATGAGCGGTCCGGGAGACGTTGCCTTTACTATGATGGAAATGATGATCATCGGGATCGAAAAAAGTATTATCAACAGTGAGGATCCGATGATATCCATCGTTCTTTTCAAAAATCTGTTAAACGACATCGACAGAGGCACCTTGCGCACGTGTATGACAGGAAGTCCGTCAAGATCCTCGGTATAGGGTCTGGTCGGTATGATATTGTTGTAATCGGGCACGAACTTTGTGTGTACGCCGGAGTTTTCGGTAGTGCTCACGATCCACTCGAGCTTATCAAGGTGATCGATGGGCAGGGTTATGATGATCTCGTCGAAATCGTGCTTCTCCAGCAGCTCCTTGAGATCGCGGATCTTACCGATCACGTGCATCCCGCGGTAGGTATGCCCCATGTCCATCTTGTCATCGAGAATACCGTAGACCATATAACCCCACTCGGGATTTGATTTGAGTCTGTCTATATAGCCCTCGGCAGTCCTTGAGTAGCCGACAAGAAGGATATGCTTTTTGTTGTGTCCGCTGCGGCGTATTTTTCTGACGGCGGTGGTTATGAAAAATCTCACCAGCATCGAGAAAAATGTGTTGGTAGCGACAAAAATGATTATAAACAATCTGGCGTAGCTGATCCCGCTTCTGTAGAAGAAAAGTATCGCCGTGACAATGATGATCCCGACGATATTGGCGCCGAGTATGGCGGCAAGCTCAGCCTTTCGGCTTTTGACACGCTTGGGATCGTAGAGCTTGAAAACATAATACGAAACAATGTAGCTTGGAACGAGGGCAAACAGACATTGCATGTATTCACCGAGGCTTGAGTAGTAGCCGATCGGTTCTCTGATCCAACGCCATCTTATCAGCGGTGAGTGTACATCATCAAACCTGAGGTAGTATGAAAGTACAAAAGCACCTATCAGTATGGCTGCATCTATCAAAACTCTGAAAAGCGTCAAAAGCCTTTCGTTTTCCTTTATCACTTGTATATCCTCCCGAATAAGTCGGCCGTTTGGCAACATTTTTTTCAAATCATCTCCACAATTATAATACATTTTCTTCACAAAGTAAACACAAATTCAACCTATAATGACATTCGTAAGGTTGAAGCGGCGAGAAATCGGTACTTTACAGAGACCAAATCCTACCGCTGCATTTTTAGGGAAACGAATCCAAAAGATAAGAAGAAGGAAGATCAGTATATCAAAAGGAAGGTGAGCGATATGGAGAGAGAAGACAATTTTTCAGAAGAACGCTACATAGTAGAGTATGACACCCAGACAGGGGAGCCGATCTACAGCGACGGCACAAGGGGACGCTATAATGCTAACCCGGAGCCACAGCCGATGCCTGATCCGCAGCCACAGCCGATGCCGGAGAACAACGTTTACAGATTTGTGAACGCCGAGGCGGTGAGACCGAAGAAGAAAAAGGAGAAAAAGGGCTGGACGATGCCAAAGATAGCACTCGGAGCCGTGATGTTCGGAGTGATCGCGTCGGGATGCTTTTTCGGAGTGAATGCGGGACTTAACGCGCTGACGGGCGCATCCGACAACGAGCAGGTACAGTCGACCGAGAAGATCGAAGAGACCAAGATAGAGGCAAACACTGACAACACACCGACAATAAGCACCGGCGGGACCGTAACGGATGTATCGCATATCGTTGAGGCGGTCATGCCCTCGGTGGTAGCAGTGACAGAGACCGTGACCACACAGAATTTCTTCGGACAGTCCTACGATGCACAGGGCGCGGGAAGCGGATTTATCGTAAAGCAGGACGGCGATGAGCTTCTGATCGTCACAAACTCACACGTTGTTAGCGGAGCAAAGAGCATAGACGTGAAGTTTTGCGATGACGAGGAGGTAGAGGCAAGCGTCAAGGGCGTCAGCTCGGCAAACGATATAGCGCTGCTCACGGTCGATATGAGCAAGATGAAGGATACGACCAAGAAAGCGATCAAGGTCGCTACACTCAGGTCGTCTGACGATATCAAGGTAGGTGAGATGGCAATAGCCATCGGTAACGCCAACGGAAGCGGACAGTCCGTGACCGTGGGATATGTAAGTGCGAAGGACAGGACCTTTGTTGTGGGTAGCACCAATTCAGACGGTGAGCCGAACACACTTCCGATGATTCAGACAGATGCGGCTATCAACCCCGGTAACAGCGGCGGCCCGCTGATCGATGCCAAGGGAAGGGTTATTGGTATCACCACATCCAAGGAGTTTACCTCATCCGACGGACGTGATGTGGTAGGTATGAACTACGCTATACCGATGTCTGACGGAGTATCCATCATCAATGATCTGATGAACCGCGAGGTACTTAAGGATGATGAAAAAGGGTATCTTGGCATAACAGGTGAGCAGATAACCGAGGAGACCGGCAAAAAATACAACATGCCTGAGGGCGTATACGTATCGGCGATCTCCGATACGGGTGCGGCGAGCAAGGCAGGCATAAGACAGGGCGACATCATAACCGCCATCGACGGAACGAAGGTAGCACAGGTCTCTGATATTCAGGAGATAGTAAACAGCAAGCGCGTCGGAACAACTATCGAGGTCACGCTGCAGAGAAATAACGGCAAGTCCTATGATGAGAAGAAGATCAAGGTGACGCTTGCATCCAAGGATACGCTTGACGGACTTCCGAATACGGAATCCGAGGAGGAGCAGCCTGAGGAGCCGCAGACTCCCGAGGGATCGGTACCTGATGATCAGGGAGACGGAGGATATCAGACCATACCCTGGGGCTTCGGATATTGATGAACCGAATAGTGATATTGCAGTGCCAAATTTTCTTGCAAGTTTTGTGATAATCGTGTATAATAAAACCCGTCGGCAGTTATGTCGATGGGTTTTTATTCTATGAGATAACAGGAGCGTGTATATGAGTGAGACAGATATGACCCGGGTTCCGCCTTCGGGAAGTGATGGCACCGGGGATAATGATAATAACGGTGGATATGAGAGAGTGTGCTATATGTGTCATCGTCCGGAGTCGAAGGTCGACAAGATGATCGTGATCCCGAACAATATCTGCATATGTTCAGATTGTATGCAGAACACGCTTGATCAGATATCGGCGTCGGGCTTTCCGGGTATTCAGGGGCTTTCTCCCCAGGATATCATGAACATCAGCGGTATGGGGATAGTTCCTCCGGATGAGTTTCAGATGAAGCATGCCGTAAAAAAGAAAAAGAAGAAAAAGGAAGAGGAGCCTCTTTCGGCAGCGCTTGACATCAAAAATCTGCCCGCGCCGCATGTCATCAAGGGAAATCTTGATGAATATGTTGTCGGTCAGGAGCAGGCGAAGAAGGTGCTCGCGGTAGGCGTGTACAACCATTACAAGAGAGTGATGGCTGAGATCGCCGAGGAGGCTGATGAGGAAGGCAAAGAGCCGGTGAAGAAGGGCGTAAGCCTGGACGGCATAGAGATAGAAAAGTCAAACATGCTCATGCTCGGTCCGACGGGAAGCGGCAAAACATTTATGGTAAAGACCATGGCGAAGCTTTTACAGGTCCCGCTTGCCATCACAGACGCGACGGCGCTTACCGAGGCAGGCTACATCGGTGACGATGTGGAGAGTGTGATCTCGAAGCTTTTGAGCAATGCGGGAAATGATGTTGAGCTCGCTGAACGCGGCATTGTCTACATCGACGAGATAGACAAGCTCGCCAAAAAGACAAATGTAAATTCGAGAGATGTATCGGGTGAGGCGGTACAGCAGGCGCTGCTAAGACTATTGGAGGGCGGCGATGTGGAGGTACCCGTCGGGGCTACCAATAAAAATGCCATGGTGCCGATGACCACCATCAACACAAGCCATATTCTGTTTATCTGCGGAGGGGCTTTTCCGGGACTTGAGGATATCATAAAGAAGAGACTTCTGAAATCCGGGACAATGGGCTTCGGATCGATGCTCAAGGACAGGTATGATGAAGATAATGATATTTTTAGTAAGGTTGAAACAGAAGATATACGTGAATTCGGTCTGATCCCGGAGTTCATCGGAAGACTGCCGATAGTTTTTTCACTGGCAAATCTTGATGAGGACATGCTTGTAAGAGTTTTGACCGAACCTCGCAATGCAATAATAAAGCAATATCAGAAGCTCCTTGAGATGGATGAGGTAAAGCTCAATTTCGAGGAGGATGCCCTGAGGGAGGTCGCAAAGAAGGCGGTCGAGAAGAAGACCGGAGCCAGAGCGCTCAGATCCATCATAGAGGAGTTCATGATGGATATCATGTATGAGA
>DMLD01000191.1:18047-18384 GCA_003453515.1 Lachnospiraceae bacterium | reverse complement strand
CCTTTCTTGCCGCTTCTTCCTCAGCTGCTTTTCTGGCTGCTTCTTCCTCAGCTGCTTTTCTGGCTGCTTCTTCCTCAGCCGCTTTTCTCGCTGCCTCTTCCTCGGCTGCTTTCCTTGCCGCTTCTTCCTCAGCCGCCTTTCTCGCCGCTTCTTCCTCGGCTGCTTTTCTTGCCGCCTCTTCCTCGGCTGCCTTTCTGGCTGCTTCTTCCTCAGCTGCCTTCCTTGCTGCCTCTTCCTCAGCCGCCTTTCTTGCCGCCTCTTCCTCAGCCGCTTTCCTTGCTGCTTCTTCCTCGGCTGCCTTTCTTTCCGCTTCTTCCTCGGCTGCTTTTTTGGCTGC
>DMLD01000191.1:0-17870 GCA_003453515.1 Lachnospiraceae bacterium | reverse complement strand
TCGGCGATACTCGCCCCGCACACACGGCAGTGCATCTGCGCGATCAGATTCATTACACCGCAAGCACACCCCCACTTTGCCTTATCAGTGGCCGGCATGTACAAAAGATCTGCGTCACGATCCGTCAGCTTTTGATATTCCCTGCGATAGATTTCTGCCAGGTCCTTGCCCAGCGCCTCCTCAGCGGTCTTAAGTTCCATAATTTCAAATCTCCCCCGACTTGTCATCTGCAGAATTTATGATCTGCAACTTTTGTTCCACGCCCTCGAGACTTTCCCTGCTCTTCTCCGAAAGCGCTACTCCCTCCCTGTATAATGCAACAGATTCATCAAGTCCCAATTCACCCTCTGCCAGCTTGTTATTTATCTCCTCGATCCTTTCAAGCGCGGCATCTACATCAAACCTCTCCTCTTTTTCTTCCTTAGCCATGCCTATATCCCTTTCGCATTTTCGCTTGTTTCGATAACTCCCGTTCTTATACTGCCGTCGTGTATCCGAATGACGATCTCTTCACCCGGCGCCACGTCCTTTACGCTCAATACCGGCTTTTCATCCTTAGTCAGATATCCGAATCCCCTGACCAGCTTTGCCGTAGGCGAGTTGCCGTGCAGCGACGCGACTGCCAGCTCAAATCTGTGCACTCTTGCAAGGTAGGCATCCCTCATCGCCGCATCAAGTCTCATGACCAGGGTATTAAGCCTTTCCTTCTTTTCCCTCAGGACCGCCTCCGGATTGTATCTTTCAAGCCGCTCTGTCTTTGAGGACAGCAACAGCCTTCTGGTATGCAATATTTTTTCCATGGAGTATTTCATAGAGCTGCGCAGGCTCTCGAGCCTCCTGATATCAGTCATGACATCGGGTATCACTCCCTGAGCCGCGTAGGTGGGAGTGGCAAAACGCATGTCAGCCACATGATCTATAAGCGTCCAATCATTCTCATGACCTACTCCGGACACGATTGGGGTCTTGGCGTTATACACAGTCCTTACGACCATCTCATCGTCAAATGCCGCCAGATCACCTCTCGCTCCGCCGCCCCTGCTGACGATGATCAGATCATACCCCCTTTTGTCCATCTGCTTTATTCCGTCTATGATCGAGGAAGGCGCACTCGCCCCCTGCACTGTTACATGATATAAAAATAACTGCACATAAGGATTCCTGTCATGCGCAACTCTGCATATATCCCTGATAGCATCTCCGTCCTTCGAGGATACTATCCCTATCTTTGCCGGATACCTCGGGATCGGCTTTTTGTGCTCCGGGTCAAATATCCCCTCAGCCTGCAGTTTTGCTTTGAGCAGTTCAAGCTGCCTTGTGTCCTCTCCCTCTCCCAGATCTACCAGTCTCGCGACTACAAGCTGGGCAGAGCCGTACCTGGTGTTGAACTGTAGTCTCCCTACCAGTCCGACCTCCATGCCGTCCTCCACGGTCATATCCTTGAGCGCCGTGGAAGCAGTATTGCTCCACACTACGCAGCGCAGCTGATATCTCGTTGTCTGTGATATATCGGGATCGGCATCCTTTATGTTGAAAAAATGTGCTCCATTCCAAACACTGTGGTCGATGATCTCGCCCCTGACCCTGACAAGATCAAATACCGGATTCTCCTCAAACCAATTCTCGGCAAGCTCATTGATATCACGAACAGTTAAAAAGCGCTCGCCCTCCGATGACACTGTGGGAGCCTCTGTCCTGTCTCCGCCATCGTACCACCTTAAGAATTTGTCGACCTCGTCATCCTCACAATACCAGAACTTCTGTGTGTAGTTCCACTTCGCACCCAGTGCTTTTGCCTCATCCTTTTGCACATACGGCACGTTCAATCTGATCATATATCTCTCCCGAAGAACCGGTAAAACCGTCATTTTTAAGGAAAAACCAATGTGTAAGAAAGTCCCGATCCGTCCATTTTCTTACACTGCCCACATCAAACATATATTATACAACAATTTTAATGCAAATGCAAGTAAATATGACAGCCGTGTATAGTATTTCTATCCTCACTCGAGAGCCTGAGAAATATCGGCGATCAGATCCTCCTTGTCCTCAAGTCCGAGCGAGATCCTGATGAGCCCCGCAGGTATGCCGGCAGCCGCCAGCTGCTCATCTGTCATCTGTCTGTGTGTGGATGTCGCAGGGTTGAGGCAGCACGTTCTCGCATCGGCGACATGAGTCTCTATGGCAGCCAGCTTCAGCCTCTTCATGAAGCTCTCGGCACCCGCTCTTCCTCCCTGGACCTCAAAGGATACAACTCCGCAGCCACCGTTTGGCATATATTTTTTTGAAAGCTCGTAATACTTATCACCCAGCAGTCCCGGATAGCTTACGGAGGTCACCTTCGGATGATCCTTGAGAAACTTCGCAACCGCACAGGCATTCTCCACATGCTTAGGCATACGAACGTGGAGTGACTCCAGCCCGAGGTTGAGTATAAATGCGTTTTGAGGGGACTGAATGGAGCCCAGATCTCTCATGAGCTGAGCCGTACACTTGGTTATAAAGGCTCCCTCTTTACCGAATTTTTCAGCATAGGTGATCCCGTGATAGGACTCGTCCGGAGTACACAATCCCGGGAACAATTCTGCGTGAGCCATCCAGTCAAAGTGACCGCTGTCAACTATGGCTCCGCCGACTCCCGCTCCGTGACCGTCCATATATTTCGTCGTAGAGTGTGTGACTATATCGGCACCCCACTCTATCGGGCGGCAGTTGACAGGCGTCGGAAATGTATTGTCGACGACCAGCGGAACCCCATGTCTGTGCGCAGCCTCGGCAAACCTCTCTATATCAAAAACTGTAAGGGCGGGATTGGCTATACTTTCGCCAAACACCGCTCTGGTATTTTCCTTAAACGCAGCCTCGAGCTCATCATCAGAGCAGTCGGGCGATACAAAGGTCGTCTCGATACCCATCTTTGCCATGGTGACCGAAAGCAGGTTAAATGTTCCTCCGTAGATAGAGGATGATGAAACTATATGAGAGCCGGTCTCACATATATTGAACAGTGCAAAAAAGTTGGCAGCCTGCCCCGACGATGTGAGCATGCCCGCAGTTCCTCCCTCCAGCTCGGCTATCTTTGCCGCAACATGGTCATTGGTCGGATTCTGCAATCTCGTATAAAAATATCCGCTGTCCTCCAGATCAAACAGCCTTCCCATAGCTTCACTTGTATCATATTTAAATGTGGTCGACTGGATGATAGGCACCTGTCTGGGCTCACCGTTGCCCGGTCTGTATCCCGCCTGTACACACTGTGTTCCTTTTTTGTAATTTGAAGTATCGCTCACTGCTTTATCCTCCTTGTTTTTATTCTCAGAATAAAGGGAAGGCCGGAGATCGCTCTCCGGCCACTAAAGGGATATATGATCAAATAAAACTTACCAGCAAATTAATGATTTCCTTAAACTGACATTATACTAGCACCTTTGTTCATATTCGTCAAGCGCAATTTTGTACAAAGTTACTGATTGAATCACCTTTACTTTGGTAAAATTCACCAAATTATCCCCTTTAGTGGCAAAACCATCCTTTCAGATGGTGCCATTCTCGACTATCGGTTCAACCATGCTCACAGTTTGCTTATTCACTGCTTCGCAACATGCAGATGGAACTCAAAATCGTAGTCGGACAGATGTATGTTTGACGGTCGGTTGTTGTCATCGATCACTCTTATCCTTCCGTTTACTATATCTCCGCCCTCATATGTTTTACCCTTGGTAAACTGGTCGCTGTCAATATGAGAAACCGCATAATTTCTAAGCTCAGCCCCGTACAGCGTACCCGTTGACGAGTCAAACCTCACATCCTTAGATTCCTTTTTTACTCCGAGCTCAGCTCCAAGCTGCTCAACAAGCTGTTTCTTGATATTTTCATCCATTGCCATAGGATATCACCCTCCCAGATATTTATCTCTTCCGCTGAGTCTCGCCATCGCCCTCGCCAGCGAAGCAGCCGAGATATGGTACTCGACCATACTCTGCTTTTGAGAAAGCTTCTCCCTCGCTCTCTCGGCAGCCGCCTCGGCTCTGAACCTGTCGATCTCCTCAGGCTTCTCTGCCGAATAGACGATCACATCAGCCCTGTTCTTTTTCACGGTCAGTATCCCGTCAGAGACTATGACCACATGCTCCTTGCCATCAGGCGTTTTGTACCTCATCGTGCCTATAGATGTAGTCGTGACCATCTGCTCATGATGAGCCTGTATCGCCATCTCGCCATCCTCTACCGGAAAAACAAGTATGGTCGCCTCACCCTCGTAGAAGACCCGGTCACAGGCTACTATCTTAAGATAAAAAGTATTCATATCCATCACCACTCAAATAGTCATTGCGGTCGCACTCACCGGAGCGAGAAGCTTTGCCTTTTTGACGACATCATCGATCGTGCCCACGTTGAAAAATGCGTTCTCGGGCATATCATCGAGCTCGCCGTCAAGTATCATTCCAAAGCCCTTGAGCGTCTCCTCGAGCGGGACAAATACTCCCGGTACGCCCGTGAAATTCTCCGCCACATGAAACGGCTGTGACAAAAATCTCTGCAGCTTTCTTGCGCGGTACACGGTGAGCTTGTCATCCTCGGACAGCTCCTCCATACCGAGTATCGCTATGATATCCTGCAGCTCCTTGTACTTCTGCAATACCTCCTGGACACGCCTTGCGATCCGGTAGTGCTTCTCACCGATCACGTCCGCCTCGAGGATACGTGATGAAGACTCGAGCGGATCGACGGCAGGATAGATACCCTGCTCTGCGATCTTTCTGGAAAGCACGGTCGTGGCATCGAGATGCGAGAACGTGGTCGCCGGTGCCGGATCTGTAAAGTCATCCGCAGGCACATAGACCGCCTGCACCGAGGTCACCGACCCGTTCTTTGTCGACGCGATCCTCTCCTGCAGCTCGCCGAGGTCATTGGACAGCGTCGGCTGATAACCGACCGCCGAGGGCATACGCCCGAGCAGCGCCGATACCTCGGATCCCGCCTGGATAAACCTGAATATGTTATCTATAAACAGAAGCACGTCCCTGTTTTGGACATCCCTGAAATACTCCGCCATGGTAAGTCCGGTTTCCGCGACCCTCATACGTGCGCCCGGAGGCTCATTCATCTGACCGAATACAAGCGCGGTCTTTTCGATGACTCCCGACTCGGTCATCTCCGTCCAGAGGTCATTTCCCTCTCTCGAACGCTCGCCTACTCCGGTAAAGATAGAGTATCCGCCGCTCTCGGTGGCAATATTGTGTATCAGCTCCTGTATGAGCACGGTCTTTCCCACACCGGCACCGCCGAAAAGTCCTATCTTTCCGCCCTTAGCGTATGGAGCGAGCAGATCGATTACCTTGATCCCCGTTTCAAGTATCTCGACCACGGGTGACTGCTCCTCAAACGTGGGAGGCTCACGGTGTATCGGCCATTTTTCACAATCCTCTATAGCACCCTTGTTGTCTATCGGCTGTCCCAAAACATTGAACAGTCTGCCAAGCGTCACCTCACCGACTGGTACCGTGATCCCCTCATCGTGAGAGACGACTTCCATATCGCGCGAGAGCCCCTCGCTCGCCGCAAGCATGATACATCTGACGACATCATGCCCGATATGCTGTGCCACCTCCATAACTCTGGTCTGACCCTCGATGTCGACTGACAGCGCCGATCTGATGGCAGGGAGCCGTCCGTCGGCAAACTCGACATCCACGACAGGCCCTGATACCTGAATTATCTTACCAGTATATTCCGTCATGATTACCTCTTTCCGGTTACTATTAACGGTTGTAACTCTTTATAAATTATGATACACACTGCCGGCACTTTATGACTGCTTTTTCCGCTTCTTCAGCGCCTTGGCACCCGCGATGACCTCTGTTATCTCCTGGGTTATCGCCGACTGTCTCGCACGATTGTACCGGACCGACAGCTCGCCAAGCATCTCACGAGCATTGTCCGTTGCAGCCTGCATCGCCATCATACGGGCATTCTCCTCGCTCGCCGCACCCTCCACAAGCACGCTGTAGACATATCCGGTGATATAATTATAAACCAGATTCTCCAGCACCTTCTTGGGAGAGGGATATATCATATACCAGTCCTCAGCCTCTCTCTCGATCTGCTCCCTAGTCTTGTCACCCTGCTCATGCATGGCTTTTTCTATGAGCTCTTCCTTTAAAAATGTATGCGTTTTGAGCGGGAGCAATCGCTCATATCTCACCTCTGAATTCATCGAATTCAGCATGTGGGTGTATATGAAATGGACCTCATCAAGCTCTTTATTTTTATACAGCTCCAGCACGCTCTCAGCTATGACCCTGGCTCTGTGCATGGACGGGTTGTTGGCAGAGAACAAAAATCCCGGCTCCACCGAATATCCCTCGGCACGCAGCTCATGGCGTCCGACCTCACCCACAACAAACAGTCTGTCCTCGGGACTTATGTGTCCCAATGCCTCCTTGATCACGTTGTGGTTGTAGGCGCCTGCCATTCCCTTGTCGCCGACCACGATGATAAACCCTCTCCTTCGCTCGCGGTCATCATCCATATCCTCCTCGCTGGTGTCGAAATAGCGATCCTCCATGTCGGGAAGATGCAGAAGAATATTGGATATCTCACTTTTGAGTCCCTCAAAATAGGGCTCTGTGTTCTCGAGCTTTGTTCTGGTCTTTCTAAGCTTCATCGACGAGATCATGTACATGGCATTGGTTATCTTCATCGTGTCGCGTATACTGCTTATGCGGTTTTGAAGCTCCTTAGTGTTCGGCATTTTGCTCCTCCAGATAGATAGCCCTGTACTTCCTGACAGCATTCTCGATACGCTCATACAGCTCATCCGGAAGATCCATGTAGGTTTCCAGTTCGGTTATGATATCCGAGCACTCCGTATGAAAATATTCAAGCATACTGCTTCTGAATTCACCTATCAGATCTACGGGAATACCGCCAAAAATATACATGTTGGCGGCAACCAGAGTGATCACCTGCTCCGCCATCGAAAACGGCTTCCCGAGCGGCTGCTTCAACAGCTCCATGAGAGCCCTTCCGTTCTCAAGCTGCTTCTTGGTCGCATCGTCAAGATCGGAGGAAAACTGCGTAAATACCTCCATCTCCCGATACTGCGCCAGATCTATACGCACGCTTCCGGCTGCCTTCTTCATCGCCTTGCGCTGTGCGGCGCCACCGACTCTGGACACCGACAGCCCGACATTGACCGCGGGTCTTTGCCCCGAGAAAAACAGCTGGCTTTCCAGATATATCTGACCGTCCGTTATCGATATGACATTGGTCGGTATATATGCGGACACGTCTCCTGCCTGTGTCTCGATAATGGGAAGTGCCGTTATCGAACCGCCTCCCGCCTCAGGCGAAAGCCTTGCCGACCTCTCCAGCAGGCGCGAATGAAGATAGAACACGTCTCCCGGATAAGCCTCTCGTCCCGGCGAGCGCTCCAGCAAAAGTGATATCGCGCGGTACGCCACGGCGTGCTTGCTCAGATCATCGTATACTATCAGTACGTCCTTACCCTGATACATAAAATGCTCGGCAAGTGCCGTACCCGAATAAGGCGCGATATACTGCAGCGGTGCAGGATCGGATGCCGTAGCGGATACAACTATGGTGTAGTCCATAGCGCCGGCATTTTTCAATGTGGAAACAAGCTTTGCCACTGTCGATGCCTTCTGACCGATGGCAACGTATATACATATCGTATCCTTGCCCTTTTGGTTAAGGATCGTATCCATGGCTATGGATGTCTTTCCGGTCTGTCTGTCTCCGATGATAAGCTCTCTCTGCCCCCTGCCTATGGGGAACATCGAGTCGATGGAAAGAATTCCCGTCTCCATGGGAACGGACACGGACTTTCTCTCAACTATACCCGGAGCGTTCATCTCTATCGGACGATAGTTCTCGGTCTCGATCTCGGGTCCACCGTCAAGCGGCGCACCGAGCGAGTCCACAACTCTTCCCAAAAACTCATCTCCGACGGGGATGCCTGCCATTTTTCCGGTCCTGACTACCCTCGATCCCTCGTGTATCTCAGTGTCACGTCCGAAAAGTATGACTCCTATCTCATCGCGGCGCACATCCTGAACCATTCCCTTGACGCCGCAGTCAAATATAACGATCTCTCCGTAATGGGCATGGTCGATACCGTCCACATTTACGATACCGTCACCTACCCAGTTGGCAACACCTATCTCCTTGTCGGCAGCAGTCAGCTCAAACTCCTCTATGGTCGAACGAAGGATCGAGATGATACCGTCCTCGGAATATGTATGGGATGTGGTGACAGCCCTGCTCAGGCGCTCCTCCAACTGCCTGATTCGTCCTGCCTCAGACCAGTCATACTCCTTTGATCCGACTCTTATGATGAAGCCGCTCTTCAGCGAGTCATCCTGCTTCATCGTCAGCTCCATATCCTCATTATGGAACTCTCTCCCGAGGAAATCCCTGATACGAAGTATCTGCTCATCGGTAGGCGGAGTCACATATACGAGCTCCGCGTACGAGTCGACCTTTTTGGGATTTTTCAGAAGCTCGTGAAACTGATCAACTATCTCCTGAAAAAGCTTGAAATCGTCGTTATCGCACAACAATTTGAGGAAGTTGCGAATGCCTCCCGGGAATATCCTGTCGATCACAACGTGCTTTACGCTGATCGGGATGCCCTCATCCGCCAATTCCTCAGATACAGCCGGTACTGCCTCACATATATCCCATGTCTCGGCAACCAGCTCTCTGGCGTCAGGAATGTTCATAAGCTCTGACGCGTAGTCCATCGCCTTTTGTGTCATGAATCATCCCTCGCTTTTTTTGATAAAAACTCATCATAGAGCGACCGGTCAAAGTCGGAGCCGTGAGCGGTACCCGCAACCTTTCCTGCTGCCTCTACCACCATGTCGGCTATCTCCTCCTCGGCACTCTTTATGATCTTTTTCTTCTGATTCTCTGCTTCTATGGTCGCACGATCAGTGATATCCTTTGCCTGAGCCTCAGCATGTCCCACTATGCGCTGATACTCGTCATCCGCCTTCTTTCTGGCGTCTGCCATTGCCTCCTTGCGATCCTCCTCGATCGAAGCGATCGAGTCGTTCAGCTGCTTCTGAAGCTTGTCTGCCTCATCCTGCTTTTGCTTTGCCTCATCGAATTCGCGGTCAGCCTCAGCCTGTCTCTCGTCAAGTATCTTCTTCACCGGCTTGAAAAGCACAAAGCGAAACGCGATAAACAGGATCAGGATATTGATGATCGTAAAAACCAGATTGATATCTATCCGTAGCATAGATCCCTACCTTTCTACTGACCCAGCATCATGATTATGAGGATAGCAATGACAAAGCAGTAGATCGCAGTCGCCTCCGCAAGCGCACATCCGAGGATCAGGTTTTTCATGATCTTCGAATCAGCCTCCGGCTGCCTCGCTACTGCCTCAACAGCCTTCGATGTCGCGATACCGATTCCAAGTCCTGCTCCTACAGCACCAAATACGGCAAGCCCTGCTCCGATAGCAATTGTTCCCATAATTAATTACCTCCGTTTTATATATTTTTATTCGGGTTATACAATCAAGCTGACTTTCTCTCCTGCTCCGAAACCGCCACGGCGGCGACCCTGTTTCTCAGCCTTTTCTTCTTTTTCCCTGTCTCATCCTCTTCCTCTTCAATGGCTTCCTTTATGTAGAGCGATGTCAAAAATACAAATACATATGCCTGAAGTATACCGTCGAACAGATCAAAATACACGCTGAATACTGCGGGCAGCACCACCGGAAGCACCATCTCGATAAGCTTCATTATGACAAATGCTCCGATCACGTTACCAAAAAGTCGCATACACAGCGACAGCGGTCTTGTTATCAGATCCAGTATGTTGAACGGTGTTACGACTGCAACCGGCTTGGTGAAATTTTTCAGCCAGGTCTTCGCTCCCAGATAATATATACCGGCAGCCTGCACCAGTACTATACTCATCACCGCCAGAGCAATCGTCACGTTCAGATCCTTGGTAGGTGCTTTAAAGCCAAATATACCGCATATATTTGCAACGCCTATGTAGATGAGGACCGTCACAAGATACGGCGCAAGTCCCGCACCGCGCTCTCCGACCATATCCTTCACCAGATCCGTCAGCTTGACCACGATGGTCTCTATCACCGCCTGACGTCTTGATATGTTATGAACCCTGAGTTTCCTTGTCATCAGGAAGAAAAAAATGATCAACACAGCCATGATGATCCATGTCACGACAACCGACTCGGATACGGGTATCCCACCGCCTATCGGGATGGTAAACACGGTCTCGCATTCCAGCTCCTCAACCAGCTTCTCGGCCATCTCTTCCAAACGATCACCCCTTTCTCTCCGTATATATCCAAACATGTTATATTTTATACCTATTCGGGCGTTTTGGCAAGCAATTTTTGCAATTTCGCTCCTTGACATGCCATTCATTTCTTGATAAAATATTTCTCATATGTTTGCAGATACCGGATTACGATATATCAAGGTATAATCAGGAGGGATGACAGTATGAAAAATGGTCTTCTTATACTTTTGCCGGGTATCCGCTACGGAAACGACTGCCCGCTTCTGTACTATACCCGTATCGCCTACGAGTACGCAGGATACGAGATCCTCAGAATAGACGATTATGAGGTGTCCGAAAGCGATGATCTGAACGCCTTTGCCAAGCTTGCTACGGCAAATGTTGTTAAAAGGCTTAAGGATATTGATTTTGATGATTATTCGCATATAGTGTTTGCCGAAAAAAGCGTCGGTACACTGATCGGCATGATGCTTGAGGATGAGCTTATGAAGAAAAAGGTCGTCCATCTGGTCTACACTCCCATCGATGCTGTTTTTTCGTATCTGAACGAAACCAGGATCATCGCCGGTATCGCCGCGGGAACCGAGGACAAGCACATTGATATAAAGGCTCTAGGAGCTGCGTGCAAGAAGCTTGACATCACGCTTATCAGTATAAAGAACGCGGGACACCGGCTTGAATCGGGCAAGGATGTGACCAAGGATATAAGTACCCTTGCCAAGGTGATCGCTTCCATAGCAAGCCCTGCTCTTACGGAAAAGCTGAAAGATAAATATGACAGGCAAACGGAAGACAAAGCCGCGGAAGCCGCTCCGCAAAGGAGTAAACCGGCAGAGACTGAGATCAAAGCAGATAAAGCCTCTGATCAGCCCGATGAATTCCGTCCGAATCCCGATAATGTAAGACTGTATGTGCCCGACAACGACAAAAAGAGAATAGCGGATGAGATGATGGAGATATGGCTGCAAAGCAATGTCAAGGAGCAGAGCTTTATTCCAAAAAAATATTGGAGCAAGAACTACAAAGAGGTTTCTCGCGTGCTCGATCTGGCGACTGTATTTGTATATGAACAGGATTCGCACATATACGGGTTTGTTGCATCGATGGAGGACAGCATGGTCGCCATATGCGTTGACGACAGGCACAGAATGCTCGGCATAGGAACGCTTTTGCTCGGAAGGATGAAGGACAAGATGGGCGCTCTCGAAGCATCGGTCTATACCAAGAACAAGGGAGCGATGAACTTCTTTTCTAAAAACGAGTTTAGCGCAAGCGATATCCAGATCGAGTCGACCACGGGTGAAGAAGTGGTTCTGCTTAATTGGTAGATCATACACTATCAAGTACAAGGCATGGAATTCATGATTTATGCATCCGTGCACGAATCATAGAATATAAAAATCTACTTTACGAAAGGAGAAGTTACCGAATCATATGAAGGATTTTTTGAAAAAAAAGGATATTGAAATATCCCTGAAAAGGTATGGTATCGACGCCTTGGGCGCTATGGCGCAGGGACTGTTTTGTTCACTGCTCATAGGTACGATCATCAACACCATCGGTACACAATTTAACATCGGATTTTTGACTATGACCGTCGCAACTGTAGGCGGTACGGATTACACAGTAGGAGGATTGTGCATGGCTATGAGCGGTCCCGCAATGGCTATCGCCATCGGCAACGCTCTTAAGGCTCCGCCGCTTGTCCTGTTTTCTCTTGCCACCGTCGGATTTGCATCCAACGCACTTGGCGGAGCGGGCGGTCCGCTTGCTGTCCTGGTCATAGCTATAGTCACCGCCGAGATCGGAAAGCTTGTATCCAAGGAAACTCCTATTGATATATTGGCGACTCCTCTCGTGACTGTCGGCGTTGGAATTGGACTCTCCGCTCTGATAGCTCCACCGCTGGGATCTGCCGCCATGTGGTTTGGTGACATAGTGATGTGGGCAACCGAGCTGCAGCCATTTTTGATGGGTATTATTGTTTCCGTTGTTGTGGGTATCGCCCTCACACTGCCAATATCGTCTGCCGCCATCTGTGCCGCTCTCGGCCTTACCGGTCTTGCCGGAGGTGCTGCCGTAGCCGGATGCTCCGCTCAGATGATAGGATTTGCTGTTATATCCTTTGCTGAAAACAAATGGGGCGGGCTCATCTCACAGGGCATAGGCACCTCGATGCTGCAGATGGGAAATATAGTTAAAAATCCCCGCATCTGGATCGCGCCTATACTTACTTCTGCCATAACCGGTCCGATCGCTACATGTGTATTTTCACTTCAAATGAACGGTGCTCCCATATCGTCAGGGATGGGAACCTGCGGATTTGTCGGACAGATCGGAGTGTACAGCGGTTGGGTATCTGATGTGGCAGCCGGAGCAAAAAGCGCCATTACTGCTATGGACTGGATCGGTCTGATCCTCATTTCCTTCGTCCTGCCGGCAGTGATCACTCCGCTGATAAATATGTTCCTTAAAAAAATCGGCTGGGTCAAGCCCGGCGATATGAAGTTGTCGTAAATAAATCAGCAAAGAAAAATCGTTCCCGACTCAATGTATCGGCTGCGGGAAGTGTGAAAGCCACTGCCCGCAGGGGATACATATCATACAGGAACTTAAAAATGCAAACTCTTATTTCATTACTTTACAACAACCGTTATTGTTTTTGTTGTTGTTTTTTTGCTTGAAGATGTCTCTTTTGCAGCTATGCGGAATTTATACTTACCGGCCGGTGCTTTCTTTTTAAGTGTAATGGTCGTACTCTTTATGGTGAGCATTTTCTTGCCTTTTTTAGGAGTACTTACTAAACTGAGACTGAGTTTTGCTTTCGGGCTCACCTTTACGGTAAACTTTTGAGCCTTCTTATTGACCTTCGATTTTTTAACCTTGAGTGTTACGCTTTTCTTTACGGCATCCTTTGATTTGATCTTTATGCTCGCATTTGCTTTATGACCGAATGCCTTGATCGGGAAGTTATCAATCTGGAAGGAGTCTTTTGTAAAAGATTCGCCAAACGTCATTTTCATTCCATCTTCGTTCGATCCCCACAGTGTCCCGATAATACTCTCTCTAAGAGTGCTGATATCTACCCATCCTTCTCCATTAGATATAAAGCTTTCTCCGGGGTTGATAACTCCTTTGATCTTCAACGGTGCCACACCCACGCCTAACGGTATAAGTTCTTTATAAACATCACTGTTTTTATCGTCATCTTTGTAGTGCTCAGAGATCACAACAGAGTATTTTTCTCCCTTTTTAACCGGAATATCTTTTTTCAGTTCAATCCTTTGGTATCCGGCATAAAGGAAAATCTCCATACCTTCTGTTACCTTTGTGCCCGAAAGAGGATCAGACGGATCCTTAAGGTTAGTATAGATCGCATAATCTACATATGTTCCGGGAGTATTTGTAGCCATCCCGATTGAATACAGATTGGTGCTCTGCTCTGAGGTAAATACGTTTGCCATCATTGACTTCTGTGTGGGATCCGCTTTTGCCCCAATTTCATCCATACTCATATAGGTATTCGCGGGAAGCAGATCATACTGAGCTATCGTAGTTTCGCCTATAGCTTTTTGTTCTTTTTCTGAGTAGAAGCAATATGACTCCGCTCCGCTAACAGACGTATCAAAGTATGAGAGGTAAAAATAACCCGTACCATCAATTCCCCAATCTCTCGCTACCTGGCCATCAAGTGATCCCCAGCTGTTCTTGATGATAAATGCACCATCTTCCGGAGGAGTACTGCCCTCAACAGTTTTTCCTCCCACCGTTCTTGTGAAGTTTTCTTTGGGATAATTATCATCATAGCCCACTACACAAACCGCATGGTTTGCTTGTTTATAATCATTGGTATACTGTGCCCAATTCGTCGTGTTCATATATCCTTTGTCACCAAGCACATCCCCCGGTCTTGACTGATCCGCATAATATGATAATACTACTCCGTGGCCATTTTTCAATTCATTCTTTATGCTCCATCTCGTATCTTCATTGTTTGTAAAAAGACCCATTTTAGTGCCGATAGGAGTCTGCATGATACGGCTTTCTTTCATAAGCAATCTGCCGCCGCCAAGGCG
Organism: Lachnospiraceae bacterium; assembly: GCA_003453515.1. Classification (GTDB taxonomy): domain Bacteria; phylum Bacillota; class Clostridia; order Lachnospirales; family Lachnospiraceae; genus Eubacterium_F. Next base: position 3,483 of record DMLD01000191.1, on the reverse strand, counting down.
GTATTCAGCGTTCACCGGAAGCCTCCAATCGTCAAACTTCGCATAGCTTTCTATATCATCATAACTACCCGGGAGAAGTTTTTCCTCATAAACGCTGTCAAACCACTCTTTGAAATCCATACCGTCCTTGTAACCGAACTGCTTCATCATCGCTAACATTTGAGGATCATTCGTTGAATACAGATTGTAAAATTCTTTATAATCGTATTCTTTCCTGGCAGCCTTCGCCTCATCGGACTCATTTTTATCAGTATTGATCCATCCGTGCATTCCTTTATACTGATATGGCTGATCATCGACAGCACCGTAGTTTTCGACCCATCCCTTTACAATATCCGTTTCCTTTTTAGGTCCCTGACCGGACATAAAAAAGTTTGAACCGCAATTCAGCGTCGTGGCTCCGAAATCATAGCATGCGTTTTTGTTATCCTTTTCTATTTCTGATGGATCAAATCCCTCTCCGACCTGAGATGACGGAATGATCCCCGATTTCACATCATCATTGGTAATACCGTGATAGAAGTACCATGCGAAATCTTTTTCGGAAAGATCTATTTTTTCATTTTTTGTTCCGGCAGGTGTACCGAGGTTGTTCTCAAATAAGTATGAAATCTCGGCAGCAGACTGAATACCAAAAGCCCAACAGGTACCGAACGGGTTCTGGAATTTGACCGGAGTCACATAGTTTTCGCCTTTTCCGTCTCCATCCTTATCATAGTCGCGCAGATCAACTTTTGCAGGTAAAACCGAAGCTTCTTCCTTTAACTGTTTTTCTACGCTTTTTGACATCGCTTTGTTATCTGATAAAAAAGCGATCTTTCCTTCCTTTGCCTGCGCATCCACTGTCGGAGCGATCACTCCGGATGCCGTGAATGCCATAGCAAAAGCAAGTGCTATAGCTACAGTTCTCTTAAACTTAAAAACCTTTTTTTCCATTAGCATTGCCCTCCTTGAATCGATAGTATTAGCTGATATTTTATCATTTTCGGGCGGGATTGTCAAATGAAGCTACCGATTCGGGAGATGTAGTCTCTGAGTTTAATGGAGTTATCGAGTAGGGGGAATTCATCCCCTACTCGATGACCGTTTGCTCAGCCATGCAATGAAAGCAAGCTTTCATGCATCGCATTCGCTATTCGCACAAAAAAAGAGCGGACGTAAAAAGTCCGCTCTCATTATTATTGATAATCTGATTCATCAACCCTTGACTGATCCAAGAGCAATACCTCTGATGATGTACTTTGACAGACACAGATATACGATGATCAGCGGTACGATTGCTATACCCAGTGTCATGTAGATCTTACCCAAGTCAAAGTTGTCATTCGCCGTTGCGTTCAGCGCTGCGACTGCCAGAGGCAGTGTAGCGGTCTTAGATGTATTCTGCATCAACAACTGCGGCAGGAAGTAGTTATTCCATGATGCCACGAATGAGAATATCAACTGTACGGCGAGAGCCGGCTTAAGGATCGGCAGAACAACGAAGTTGAAAATATAGAACTCGTGTCCACCGTCGATACGTCCTGCTTCAACGATTTCCAGAGGAAGCGCACTCTCCATATACTGATGTATGAAGAAGAATACTCCCGGAACGGCTATTGAAGGGAAGATCAGGGCCGGTATGGAATTGTCATTCTCAAATCCCCAGCTCTTAACCATCTCTACATAACCAAGAGCAGATACCTGAGTCGGCACCATCAGCACAACCATGATGAATGTATAAGCAACCTTCCTGAGCTTAAAGTCATATGCATACAGACCATAGGCCGTAAGAGAAGAAACATACACCGTTATCACACATGAAATTGCACCGATCAAAAGTGAGTTTCCAAGCGCTCTGACGATCGCGATCGACTGATCATTTATTACGTTTGTAAAGTTCCTGATAAATGCATCGCCCGGGATCAGGTTGAACGCCTGAGACAGCTCGGCATGGCTCTTTGTCATGTTGATGATAAGAGTCAAAAACGGGAACACACAGAACAAACATACTGCTATAAGTACTATATATGCGATAATGCGGCGGATGATGAGAAATACATGACCTCTTTTCTCTTCCGCAGTAAGGTTTGCATTGAAATCTTCAGCCATTTCTCATCACACCCCCTTTGCTGCGGCTTTAGCTTCCGCTTTTTGTCGCTTTTTATTTTTCCGTCGCTCCTTATCATCATCGCTCTCCATGGATTTAAAGAGAACAAATCCTATGATACCTGCGACTATAAACAGGATAACAGACTCGGCACCGGCAAAGCCCTGATCACCGGAACCACCGATACCCTTATTGATATCCATAACAACCGTATACGCTACCTGTCCGGTTCCACCCTGTTTAACGATCAGGTTCGGAATATCGAACATCTGCAAACCACCGATCATGGATGTAACGAGCACATAGAGCATGATAGGCTTAAGCATAGGCATTGTAATCTTCCTGAACTGCTGTCCGGCTGTTGCGCCGTCGATAGCCGATGCCTCATAAAGCGCAGGGTCGATACCCATGATACCGGCCATAAGAAGTATGGTCGTATTACCGGTCCACATCAGGAAGTTGATCAAGGCGACCAGGAACCGCGTTCCCCATTCGTCCTGCAACCAGTTAAAGCTGATACCAAAGATCTCATTGACAGGTCCTGATACTGCGAACAGCTTGTTGAACAATACGGCGATAGATGACGCCATAAGCATGTTCGGAAGATAAAGTACGACCTTCATGATACCGGTCCCCTTCAGTTTCAGACGGATGTCTGTAAACCATGAAGCGAAAAGAAGTGAAACAAGGATCTGCGGAATAAATCCAAGGATCCACAGAAGAAATGTATTTCCAAAATACTTCAGCATATCACTGTCAGTGAATGCCTTGACATAATTATCAAAACCAACAAATTTTACAACTTCCTTGGTGATAAGCACCGGATCTTTGAACTTTGAAAAGAAGCTGTAATAGAAAGTCATCATCAGCGGATAGAATGAGAACAAAGCATAGGCACAAAAAAACGGAAGAATAAATATTATACCCCATTTCCCATATTTTAATTTATTGCCCTTTGATCTTACCGCGACCGCCGTCGAATTTGTGTTTGCCATCGCAACAAGCCTCCCTAAAACATATTTTCACTTGTTTTAAAGCTTTTCATAACCTCAAATAAAGCCTGTTCTTTCACATAATTAGAGTTTAAAAATAGGGGCAGGACAAATCCTGCCCCCATAGGTATTTCACTAATTTAGAGAGTCAATCTAAACTCAGGCTGTCTCCAAGTTCGGGAATGACTTCTTAACCTCTTCCTGCCACTTAGCGATAGCATCCTCTTTGCTGATCTTGCCAGCATAGAAGTCAGCGAACTGTGCCTGAGAAGTCTCGATACACTGCTGATCGTAAGCTGAAAGGTTTGTCATAGCGATGCTCTCAGCTGCTGCCTTAAGTGTAGAGATCATGTCCTGACCACCAAGGAAGTCAGATTTAACGCCGTCAGCGATAAGCTTGTC
>DMLD01000095.1 GCA_003453515.1 Lachnospiraceae bacterium | reverse complement strand
TTCCGCCATGATAACCTCCTATTATTATCTTAAAGTTTCTATCGAATATCGACGTATCGCTCCGCTGCTTCGCAGCTCCCGCGATCCTACGACATTCGCATTCCGCCGCATACGGCTCCATGCTCATGTCGTTTAGTCGCTCGTATAGTTACCAAATCGGAAAGCAAGCTTTCCATTTGGTAACTATGCTCGCTGTCGATATTCGTCATATACCAAATATCGCCATAAATACTCCCGCTGCGACAGCCGTTCCGATGACGCCCGCGACGTTTGGTCCCATTGCGTGCATCAGGAGGAAATTGGTGGGATCCTCCTCGGCTCCGACCTTCTGTGATACTCTCGCTGCCATCGGGACCGCCGAAACTCCGGCAGAACCGATGAGCGGATTTATCTTGCCCTTTGTCACAAGGTACATGATCTTGCCAAACAATACTCCTGCTGCCGTTCCAACGGCAAAAGCAACAAGTCCGAGTACGACAATCTTCAGCGTATCGATCTGCAGGAAGTTCGCTCCCGATGTCTTGGCTCCGACAGATGTACCAAGCAGTATTACCACGATATACATAAGCGCGTTCGACGCGGTATCCGTAAGCTGCTTTACGACCCCACTCTCACGGAAGAGGTTTCCAAGCATCAGCATACCGACAAGCGGCGCAGTAGTCGGAAGTATCAGACAAACAACGACCGTGACCACTATCGGGAAAAGGATTCTCTCAAGCTTCGATACAGGCCTGAGCTGATCCATCTTCACTCTTCTTTCCTTCTTCGTAGTGAGCAGCTTCATGATAGGCGGCTGTATGATAGGCACAAGCGACATGTAGCTGTACGCCGCAACCGCGATCGGTCCCATCAGGTCAGTTTGCCCGAGCTTACCCGCAAGGAAAATGGACGTAGGTCCGTCTGCTCCTCCGATGATCGAGATAGCAGCTGCTCCCTTGCCGTTGAAGCCCATGATGATAGCAAGCAGATATGCCGAAAAAATACCAAACTGGGCTGCCGCTCCCAAGAGAAAGCTCTTCGGGTTCGCGATAAGCGGTGCAAAATCCGTCATCGCTCCTACTCCCAGGAATATCAGCGACGGGAGTATACTCCACTCATCCAATTTGAAGAAATAACTAAGAAGTCCGCCGGCTTCGTTTCCGGCAGCATCCTTCATTATATCAGGATATATGTTCACCAGAAGCATGCCAAACGCTATCGGAACAAGCAGCAACGGTTCATATCCTTTTTTTATCGCCAGGAATAAAAATACAAAGGCGACGAGGATCATGACATAGTTGCGCCAATCAAGTGTCCCGTTAAAAAAGGCAGTCTGGTGAATCAGATTTTCCAATAATTCCATCTCATCCTCCAATCATCAAATACCTTTTTACCATATAAGGAAACACTTACGTGCTCCCTTAAGTCTGTCTGATATGTCTGCCCTTGGACAGCCCATATCTTATCTCAGACTCAGTTAAGCGTTGCAAGCACATCTCCTGCCTCTACGGCTGCACCGGATGCTACATTGATGGTCGCGATAGTACCGTCAGACGGTGCAACGACCTCATTCTCCATTTTCATGGCTTCAAGAAGAAGGATCACATCACCCTTCTTGACTGCCTGACCTTCACTTGCCTTCACGGAAAGGATCTTGCCGGGCATAGGTGCCTTGACTGTGATCGATCCTGCTGCGCCTGATGAGGCAGGTGCGGGTGCAGGTGAGACCGGAGCCGGAGCTGCCGGTGCTGCTGCAGGTGCAGGTGACGGAGCCGCAGCCGCAGGTGCTCCGGCACTCTTCTCTTCTACAGTCACATCATACATATTTCCATTTACAGTAATAGTGTAATTTTTCATTTTTAACCTCCGTTTTTATATCCGCTTACTGAAATTATATGCACTAAAGCTTATGAAGCGTTTCTTTTTTTGATCGATCTTATTACCAAACCGTCGGGACTGACCAAAACTCCCGTCCTTTCAGACTCGGCTGCCGCTATAGCCGCCGCTATGACAGCAACAAGCTCGGCATCCGTTGTCTTTTTGGGAGTGGCTGCTGCGGGCTTTGCAGCTGAACTTGCATTGTCCCTTTTTGCGGTCGGGGCAACCTGTACGGGTGCCTTTTCCTTTTTCTCAAACAGCTTCGGGACAAATCGAAGCAAATATATTACAAATGATATCAGTATAAGTACCGCAAACACTGTACCCATGGCAACTCCGGTGTGCATCAGCGCAACCGGTATCGTGATCTCTTCTCCTGCCATATGCTCACCTCATTCCGAACATCTGCAATCCGTAGATCAGATGCTTTCTGATATCAGCTACAGGGATCACGTTGTCGACGTATCCTCTTCTTGCAGCACCGACAGCTCCCTCTTCAAGCTTTTTGTATTCCTGCTCATCGACCCCTACCGCCTTGGCGGCAAGAGCGGCATCCATGGCACCTACCTTTGACGAATCAAGCGCCAGTACCAGATCTGCACCTATATGCTTTGAGTTCATTGAAAGATATGAGCTTCCGTAAGCCTCACCGATGATCACATTGATCCTTGGTACATCACAACTTGCGAACGCAAATGTGAGGTCTGCGACCTTTCTTGCGATCCTCTTTTCCTCATCCATCGATGAAGCATAATTCTTTACATTTGTAAGAGTAATGACCGGCAGCCCGAAGGAATCACAGAAGTATACAAACTGCTCAGCCTTGGCACAGCCGTCTGATGAAAGTACACCGCCCTCACCGCATGCGATGGCACCCACAGTGGCACCGTCTATAGCCATGAGTCCGATACTTAATTCAGTTCCGAAATCCTTTTTCAGCTCGACAAAGCTTCCGTTATCCGCGATCGCCGAAAGAGCATCCGCTCCGTATCCAAGCGAGGATATGGTTCTGTTCATATCATCGGTGGATGATGCGACGGCAGGCATTCCCGAGTTTGCAGGCATCAGTGTGACAAGCCTGCGAAGCGTGGTCAGAACCTCACCCTCTGACTCACACACAATGTCAACATTGCCTGCCTTAGCCTGAAAGCCGGCAGACGAGGTATCGCATTTTTCTTTAAAATTGCCATCAATGGCGTTCGGAGAATTGACAAAAAGCGCCCCCTCCGCATTGTCCATGACAGTGATGTCACTTAAGCCTGCGGATACGGCAACTCCCCCTCCGCAGCTTCCGAGTATCGCGGTAAGCTGGGGAATAACTCCCTTCGCCTGAACCTTTTTACGATATATTTCTCCAAAACCGGCGATAGCATCGAGTGACTCCTCGATCCTGATACCGGCACAGTCAATAAGTCCGATGATCGGCGCGCCTGCCTTGATCGCCATCTGATACAGAGAAGCGATCTTCTTTGCATGCATCTCACCAATGGCACCGTTCATACCCTCGGCATCCTGACTATACACGAAAACAAGATCCTCGCCGATCACACCGTATCCGGTAATGACACCATCGGCCGGGATCTCCTTCTCACCCATGTTGAAATCTGTGGATCTTCTCACTACATCAGCACCGATCTCAACAAAACTGTTAGCATCGATGAGAGCCTCGATCCTTGCTCTCGCCGACATACCTGACGTGCTACCCATGTAAACCTCCCTCTCACCTTATGCGGAACAAGTCATCAAACTCAAAGTGAAATCAGCTTCCAAAAAGCCGATCCAAACAAAAATCACACAATAACATAGTCCCACACGTGTGTATATTTTTATAAAAAATCAAAAATTTATCCGATTATAATTCTAACCCTTTTTCTCAAAAAATACAACAGTTATTTTAAACTTTTTTATTTTTACAGCGGTTGACCGTTACGCTTGCCCCTCACACCTCAAAGAGCATATCCCCATACGCCGGCACCGGCCACAGCTTCTTATCCACCATGTTTTCAAGCTCGTCGATAGGCGCCCTGAGCTTCTCCATTGCAGGAAGCACGGTATCCCTGAAAAACTCCGCGCGCTCCTTCCCCACAGGGATAGACTCAGACTTCTCATCGGCATCCTTAAGGATACCCACGGCATACCTTGCGTCAGAAAGCAGGGTTGAACATCTCATCAGCATATCCTTCTGAACACTTACATCCGCCTCCGGACAAGCCTTGGTCACCTTGTTGATCGAGTCCGCAAGCCCGGTCACATAGCGGATCACGGCAGGGATATACTGCTTGGTCGCCATCTTGACCATAGTCTTTGCTTCTATGTTCAGCGCCTTGGCATACGCTTCATAGTTGATCTCCGCTCTCGATTCGAGCTCGGCTCTCGAGTATACGCCCTGATTCTCGTACATCCTGACGCATGCCTCGTCGAGATAATAGTTTGTTGCCTCAACCATGGTCGCGATATTTTTCAAGCCGCGTCTCTCAGCCTCATTCAGCCACTCATCGGAATACCCGTCACCGTTAAAAATGATCCTCTGGTGTTCCTTTAACAAATCGTGTATCATGACGTCGACTGCCTTGTCGAACTCATCCGCAGATACCTTTTCAAGCTTGTCCGCTATCCGCTCGAGCTCCTCGGCAACCGTCGCGTTCAGGACAGTATTCGGTCCCGCGATCGACATAGACGAACCGACCATACGAAACTCAAACTTGTTACCGGTAAACGCAAACGGCGACGTGCGGTTTCTGTCCGTTGCATCCTTCTTTATGGTAGGGATGGTCTGGACACCTATATCCATATTCTCACCGGTCGACGCGTGCGAAGCCGTACCCTTGCGAAGGATCTGCTCCACGATATCGTCGAGCTGCTCACCCAAAAATACCGATATCACGGCCGGCGGCGCCTCGTTTCCTCCGAGTCTGTGATCGTTCCCGGGACAGGCAGCCGAAAGTCTGAGCAGCGGATAGTACTCATCCACCGCAGCTATGACCGCTGACAAAAACAGCA
>DMLD01000155.1 GCA_003453515.1 Lachnospiraceae bacterium | reverse complement strand
GTCTCATCGACCGAAGCAACTGCCGATTCAAGACGGTTCTGATATGCACCAAGCTTTGCCCTGACTGCGGTCACCTGAGTAACTGCCGAGTCAAACGCACTGATGGCTGCCTGTGCTCCATCATATGTTGCAACATTACAATACTCTATATGAAGCGACTTACATGTCACGGGCGGAACGCTCATATCTATTGTCTGTCCCTCGTTGGCACCGATCTGAATTGACACATATCCGGCATCCAGCATGGTGACTGTCGCATCACCGAGAGTCGCTATCTTGTAGGTTCCGTCTTCATTTTTCTCGCCGAACGCCGTCGCGTCAAATATCATCTCGAAGCCGGCACGGTCTGTCACGGTTATCCTTCCGCCATCGGTAAAGGTTGTTGCCGTAGCGGAGAAGCCCGAGTTCGCACCGGTGTCAAGTACTACATGAACATCCTCTCCCTTTCCGGTAAGTCCGGTCGTCGGTATACCGAGCTTGGTCTGGAGATTCGGATTGTCAGTAGATACGCTGATCTTGAATTTTTCTCCCATCTCCTTGGTCTCGAACTGGAGCTGAACACCAGCCCCAAAGGGAACCTCATTTCCCGCTCCGTCAACAGGCTTTACATCTATATTCATCATCTCTCCGTAATCACGAATCCTTGCAAACACTTCCTCGTAGGTCATGCCTGCTTCGACATCTATCGAGACACCGTTCATGACGATCTGTCCCGCCTCATCGGCAGTGACCTGATCACCTGCCGCCGCGGTTGTAGCATTGCTCTTAGCCTGAGCCTTGGCAGGTCTTGGATTTACCACCGTAAATGTATAATCCGTAAGCTTCACATCGTCGGACGCACTGATAAGCTTGACCCCGACATTACTCGACGAAGACTGTCTGGTGCATGTGCCGTCAAGCACCGTCATCGTGTTGAACTCAGTATCTCTTGCGATACGGTCGACCTCGTAGCGAAGCTGATCTATCTCCTTTTGGATGGAAACGCGGTCCTCGATAGTGGTCGTTCCCATGTTGGCAGCCTGTACCGAAAGCTCACGGCAGCGCTGGAGCATATTTTCCACCTCGTTGAGCGCACCCTCTGTCGTCTGGATAAATGATATGCCGTCAGAGCCGTTATCAGACGCGCGCATAAGTCCGCGGATCTGGGCGTGCATCTTGTGAGATATCGCCATACCCGCAGCATCATCCGCAGCCTTCACTATTTTATATCCGCTGGAAAGTCGGTTCGTTGAGTTGGTCAAACGACGCTGAACCGCATTGAGATTGAAGTTGGCTCTCTGAGCCGAGACATTATTATTTACTTTCATACCGGAATTCTCCTTTCCAATGATCTACTCATCCTATACTTCTCAGGAAGCACTTGGCTATCCGATACAGATCCTGTGTCTTTGCACCCGTATCCTCATCGCCGATGTGAAGAGAATTCCGATTGCCCGCGATCAGGCTATTACCATCCATTGTAAAACCGCTCTCTTCCAAATCCGTTTTAAGGTTTTTGAGCATATCGGTATACGCCGATATACTGTCGCTGTTTTCCGCCGTGACAAAGCCGTTGACTCTGTTGCCCTTAAGTCTGAATGTCGCCGAAAGCCTGCCCAGCTCATCAGAGTCTACGTTGATCTCGACCGTCCCGCGCTCATTTTTCTCACCCTCGCGTATCGTTACCTGACAGTCGACGATGCCCCGCTCGGTCATCACCGGGACTTCATACATCTGATAGTGACGGATCGCCTTGTAAAAGGCTATGTGGCCTGCCATCCTGGCTGCCTGTTGTATTCCGTCAAAAGATATATCGTCACTTTCCTTTGTTTTCTCAAGTGAGTCAAGGTGAGATTTTTCAATACGGTCGTAGATTTCATCGATCCCGTCCGTGTCGTCGAAGTTCTCGACAACCTCATCTGCCTCATCCTCGCTCCACAGATCTCTGACATCCTTCATCTGCCTGCGCAAAAAGTCATTGGCAGATATCATGTTGCGAACGGTTTCAGGCATCACGCCCTCTCTGAAAAATATTTCAGCGCCTGTTTCTCTGTCCTCCATGACCGATCTGATACGCTCTGCCATCTCCTCATAGTATACACTCATGTCCTCGTCTACACCGCTCTCGCTTTCGACGAGATCTATGAGCTCCTCCGGCGTCATATCGTCTATGCTGTCGGTATATCTGTGAAGAATGTTCGGCGAGAGTATATTTTTCAAAGCAGGTACTTCACTCGCTATAAATGCGGAAAGTATCTGCCCGTCTATCGATGCGGCAGTTACCTCTCCTCTTTCGACATATCCGCTCTCATCCGAGACCGTTGCATCGATGCCGCCCTTGTTGCGGGTCCTGACAGCCTCGAGGAGATTTTTCAACGAGAGATCCCTGCCCTCGTTGACAAGCTGTCCGACGACGGCACCGTCGCTTTTTTCTATCTTGTCAAACAGGCGGTATATACCTATCATACTCTCGCGCTCTTCCTCAGAGATCGCATTTTGCTTGTCAAGCTTCCATAAAAATTTGGAGAAGGCGATGTCCTCAGTATCGACCTCTCTGTATATCCTTGCTACATTTACCTCGAGCTCGTCAAGGCTTAATTCAAGGGGGTTGATGTCCTCTTCTATCATGCGTTTTACGACCTGGGGCTTCATCGCGCTCATCAGTGTATTGACACGGTTGTCATAGGTCCTCATCTGAAGAACGGACTCCCTGGTCACATCCAAACGGTTGTATCCGAGTATCCTTACCGCTCTCTCGTTCTCCGGTGTGGTCTCAAGCCCGAGATCATCCAGTATCACATCGGTATTTCTGAACGCCTTCTTTATCGAGTCTCCGAGATCAGTCCTTACCTGTGTGCCGACCGCCTCGTATGTCCTCTCCATATTCTTAAAAATGTCAGGCTGTACACCGGCTCTTCCCACGCGCTCACCCTGCGCGCCCCCGCCATCTACATAAGCCGCCTTCAGCTCGCCGCCCCTTGCGGAAAGCTCTGAAAAGGTGATGCTCTCCCTGCTCTCAAAGGTGTAGGACAAAAGCTCAACAGGTGATGTCAGTACCTCATCCGCCGCATCCAATGCTCCGAAAAATATACTCTCTGCTCCGGCACGGGAAGTAAGTGAGGTCTCTGCAAGAAGTGATGATCTCTGATCGTTTTCAAGCTCTCTGAGCTTTTCGACCATCTCTTCAAGATTTTCGATATCTATTGACACACCGAGCTTTGTCATTTCTCTTGCGGAATTGACTGTCATGGTAAGTCTTATCTCTTCAAGCTGTCTTCTCGCGCTTATGAGATCCGCCTCTGTCGGATACGATCTTCTAAGCTCCTTTTCTTCTGTGTTTACAAGCTTTTTAACAAGCTCCCCGACCTCACTTAAACTCATGTGTGCCAGATCGGCGTCTGATGCCAAAACACCGTCACCCATCTCGCTGACAATTCGGTTTAAAAGAGTTTCCGAATCCATATCTCGAAGCTCTCTTATCGTATCTATCTCTACTATGTTTTCGCGTGTCAGGGGAAGTTCCTGCTGATACAGCCAATGTGCGTCATCCGCTGCAGTATCGGAAAGCTCGTAGCCCTCTGCCGACATCCTGTTTTTCAGCTGCGGAAGTATCTCTTCAAAGCCATCCCCTGCCCCCTCATATGGTATGGCAATGTCTGAGGCCGTCTCTGCCTCGATCCCGGCAGCTCCCATCATGACGCTGCCCGATCCAAACAGCGCATCCTGCACCGACTTCGGAGTTATCCTGGTCTCGTTTGCGATCATGTATTTGAGCGCCTTGTCATCTATCGAACCTATACCGCCCACCATATCAAGTGCGCCCTTTATATCCGAAGCGGTATTCTCCTTTATGGGAATATCCTCCTGCGCAAGCGCTCTTGTCATCTCTGCCATCAGCCTTGAATCCGCGGCGATATCCTCAGCGTTTTCCCTCAGCTTTTGCTCCGTCTCGCGAAGCTTGTCGGCACTTGCTTCGACCATGTCCGCTCTGGCCGCACGCTGCTCTCCGACTCTTACTATGGCACGCTGAAGAGACGAGGCCTCATACTCCTCCAGAGGTGTCTTCTCCTCGGAGAGATCACGCGCGTCCTCGCCTGTCATACATTGACTTATGAAATTAGCCGGATCCATGACATCAAGGTCGGAGCTTATCTCCTTGATCTCCATTCCTTCTGTCATATCCCTTCCGTAGGTCCCGGTCGTCGTCTGTGTTTTTTTATTCCCCAGATCTGCCTGTACCACGCTGTCCATAGCTGCACCGGCTACCTTGCCGGCAAATCCGCCTTCCCTGGCGATCGGTACGGATGCACCCTGCGGCTCGCCCGCTGCCTGTGTGCGGGGATCCAAATTTATCTGCATGTGCGATCCTCCCTCATATTTTCTGTGACTATTATTTCGGCAGATGTGGGAGTTTTCTTAATAACGCTTTTGTAAACCCATTATACAAAAAAAGCGGAAACACCGCATTTTTTTGGTAGTTTCCACACTCTTGCAACAACAGAGAAGGAGAGTTTTGAACTGTCCTCCGTTTCCGAAAAGCCCACAGGAAGGAGGGTCTGGAGGCTCCGGCGAAACTCATGCACGGGGAGAGGCACTCAAATCGGTTACCGCCTCAGATACATCATTGTAAACCGCCCAAAATCTTTGTTCTTGATTGCTTAAAATCTTCTTCTTTAAGACTAGAATCTACATAATCATAGCTGCAACAGGTATATTTTGCACCTGTGTCTACAACGAAATCTCTAATTCGGGGCTTTTTGAAGTTCACAATACACTTTGCCGTATACCTTCCATCTGCCTCATTAAGTACAAACATCACACTTCTCCCATCTCATATACCAATCCGGGCCCTACCGCATCAGCATACTTCCCGGCTAATATACAAGGCACATCCTGATCTTCAAGTCTGTTCGCCTCACGGCATATATCATGATAACTGTCTCTTGAGGTGCTTACACAATACAAATATCCCTCAGGATTTTGAAGGTTATTATAATCTGTCAATATATACATACAGCTCCCATACTCATCTTCTATGCTTTTTTCTGTACGTATAGTATTTTCCTTTAATACTTTCAACATAAGAACATCACCTCCTCAGCTTGCAACCCCATTATACATCAAAAGCCCTTGACTTGCAAGGGCTATTTGACTCAAGATATGATATGGTTCAGAAACGAACAAAGCTTCTAAAAGGCATTATGCTAATGATACGGCAGAAACAATACGTGATAATGCCGGCACATGAAGAAGTATAACTTCTCATGTAACCGGCATTCATCCTCATCATACAAATCGCTCTCCACTGTCAGCTGACTGTCGAAAACTGATCCAGCAGATCTCTGTCAAGCTGGATACGGTTATCCATCGTCTTCATGACATCCGATATCTGCACCTCGCTCTTCACCGAGGGGAGCGAAAGATCATATAGATTGTTGGTTCTGAACTCGATGACCATCGGCTCAAATATCGCATCGTCGTTGCCCTTGATGACAAGTCCCTTTTCAGTGCGCTCGACGACCTCACCGGTGATCTCCTTTTTGGTGACCTTAAGTTCGACACAGACACCCGGATAGAGAATGTTGATCGCCTTGATAAGCGCATTGACGATCATCGGCTCAAATCTGTCCTCATTGTCGAGAAGATGTCTTATCGCCAAAACCTCAGATGTGGGTTCTGCCGCGGACTTCATCGCGGTCATCCTGTCATAGGTATCGGCTATGTAGAGTATATTGGCATTTACATTCATCTTGAGTGCCTCAGGGATCGTATCCCCGGCACCCTCTCTCACATATATCTCCTGCATCTGTGATATCAGACGCAGCACCTCATCATCAAGTTCCCCGTAGCCCCTGAGTATATCATCGGTATTTGACTTGATGACCTTGCGGATCTCGGGATCAACATCGGCTCCGTCAGGCACCTCTTTGAGTCGCATCACTCCGATATCGTGAAGCACCGCAGCCTTTACTATCTGATTGAGTCTGCCTCCCTTGACACCGAGCTGTCCGGCAATAAGCGATGATAAAATTGCCACGTTCAGTACATGCTTATAGACAAAATCCTCGCTGCTCCTTAAGCTCTGTACAAAATTTATCTTGTGATCGAGCATGCCATAATTCTTCATAACAAGAGATACCAGCCAATCAAGTCCCTTGTCCTTCTTGCCCATGGCGATCAGCTCAAGATCCTCTCTGATCGAGAACACAGCCATAGTCTGGAAGCGCTCGAAGTTTATATCATCCTCACTCATGGGCGGCAACGGCTCAGCCGGTTCCAGTATATACAGTCCCATGAGATTGAAGTTCTTGATACCGAAGATAGCCTGCATGGTAAGCTTGGTATCACGGTCATAGAGCAGAACTCCGTTTTTGTTGTAGATCGGCTTTCCAAGGCGCATACCCGTTTTAAGATCATCGACTTTTACAAAGATCATAAGCCCCTCCTCGTTTTGTGCGGCAGATTTTGGATCAACACCGTTCCGTAATGCTGCCATTG
>DMLD01000069.1:4105-4542 GCA_003453515.1 Lachnospiraceae bacterium | reverse complement strand
CTCTCCCCTGCTGCCCTGTCAAATGCAGCGGCGATATCCTCCTCCCTCTCAACACGTATCCCAAGAGCACCGTAGCTCTCGGCAAGCTTCACCAGATCCGGAGTGAACGGAGGACAGTCCTTACACGGAGCGTCACACACAGTCGGACAGCTCTTCCGGCGTCTCAGGCAGACAGACGAATACCTCCTGCCGTAAAAAAGCTCCTGCCACTGGCGTACATTGCCGAGATATCCGTTGTTGAACACACATATTATCACCGGCAGCTCATACACGACGGCAGTTGCCATCTCCTGTATATTCATCTGTATCCCGCCGTCACCCGATATCGCTATGACCGGCTTGTCGGGACAGCCAAGCTTTGCCCCGATGGCAGCAGGGAATCCGTAGCCCATGGTGCCGAGTCCTCCGCTGGTAAGCATGGACGCGCCATTTTTCAG
>DMLD01000069.1:3788-4032 GCA_003453515.1 Lachnospiraceae bacterium | reverse complement strand
ACATCTGGTTCTGACCGACATCCGTTGTTATCACGGGCGAGTCAAACCTTTTGTTTATCTCACGGATCACCTTGTACGGTGTAACCCCGGGAACCTTCTCGCAGCCTTCATTTATCGGATGCTCGCTCTTCCATGCGTCTATCTGTCCGAGCCACTCCTCTGTCGGAAGCTCCTTTATGTACTCATCCAAAAGAAGGATGGCATTTTTCGCGTCACCGACTATGGGGATGTCTACTGCTATGTT
>DMLD01000069.1:3396-3734 GCA_003453515.1 Lachnospiraceae bacterium | reverse complement strand
CTTGAAATGGACGCAGTGTCTATATCTATATGTATGATCTTTGCACCCTTGGCAAACTCATCGATCTTTCCGGTTATACGGTCGTTGAACCTCGACCCGATGGATATGAGCACATCACATTTTGACACCGCTTTGTTGGCGGCATAACTGCCGTGTATCCCGAGATTACCTATATAAAGCGGATGATCCGTCGGTATGGCTCCCTTCCCCATGATAGTCGTGACCACCGGTATCCGCGAATGCTCGACAAGCCTTAGCATCTCATCACGAGCTCTTGATATGTTCACACCGCCGCCCAGCAAAAACAGCGGTCTTTTTGCCTTTTTCATGACCCTTAT
>DMLD01000069.1:3064-3321 GCA_003453515.1 Lachnospiraceae bacterium | reverse complement strand
ACCTCGGTGTTCGGCTTGTAGCTGCGGATATCTATGTCCGCAGGATACTCGTCACTGCCGCTTTCAAGCTGTATATTTTTCGGAAGATCCACGACCACGACTCCGGGCTTTCCGGTTCTTGCTATATAGAACGCCTTTTTTATGATGGGTCCCAGATCCTCACGTCTTCTGACGGTCACAGACCACTTGCTGATATTTCTCGTGATACCGACGATATCCGCCTCCTGAAACGCATCGTTGCCGATGAGCCCCAGCGG
>DMLD01000069.1:0-2955 GCA_003453515.1 Lachnospiraceae bacterium | reverse complement strand
CGGTGGCTATGCCCGTGACCAGATTGGTCGCACCCGGTCCGCTCGTGACCAGACACACTCCGACCCTGCCCGTGGCTCTGGCGTATCCGTCCGCCGCGTGCACGAGTCCCTGCTCATGCCTCGGCAGTATGACATTGATCGATTCTTCTCCGTATAAAGCGTCAAAAAGGTCGATAGCCTGTCCGCCGGGATAAGCAAACAGAGTATCCACCTTTTCTTCCTTAAGGGCTTTTACAAAAAGCTTCGCACCTTTTATATTCATCTCTGACACCTCCCTCTATGATACTTTAACTCAAAGAGGGAGATTTTTCAAGTACTTTTATGGCATTCTCTTTGCAACGTTTCATTATGCACACGACTATTCATTTTTCACTGTCAATTTTTGAAACTGTTTCACTTTTAAATTGAATTTTAATCCCACACATGCTATCATGTTAATGAAACAGTGATCATTTCAGCATTTTTCCAACATGATCCGACCAAATAAATCGCGGAGGAAAAGCCTATGTCAATACGAAAAATAGCAAGTGAGGCAGGTACATCGATATCGACCGTGTCAAGAGTGCTCTCAGATCCAAACTATCACTGTCGCTCGGAAAAGCTCAGAAGTAAGATACTTCAGATCGCCATGGAGCATAACTACACTCCCAATCCGGCAGCGAGATCCCTGCGTGAGAAAAAGAGTGAAAAGCTTTTTTATATAAATGTACTTATGGCAAGAACGGACAAATCTCAGACCGATCCGTTTTTCTCGGAATTACTCAGGGTCATAGAGACCGAGATCCGGAAAAATACCTGCATACTCTCCCATGTGTGGTACATGCCCGTATGCTCCAATGAAAAAAAATGCGCCCACCTTGATATGGACCTGGAGATCGATAAGGTATGCGGACTGCGGGGAAGTGCACCGGGCAATACGCCGGGCGCGGAGCCCTTTGACGGACTTGTCATAGTCGGCAAATGCTGTGACAAGGCACTAAACGCATGGAAGAAACGCTGCAGCCACATCGTCAGCATCAACAGAAACTCGACTACCAACCTTGTCGATGAGGTGACCTGTGACGGGCGCAAGATAGCACAGACGGCGGTCGACCACTTAGTCGAGCTTGGACACACACAGATAGGTTACATAGGAAACTGCTATCACGAGGCGAGATACGCGGGATTTCAGACGGCGCTGCAAAGAGCAGGGCTTGAGCTCATTCCTGATTATATAGTGGAGACCGATCAGACAGAGCGCATGGGATACGAGGCCATGGAGATCCTGCTCGAACGAAGGGACAGACCCACAGGGATATACTGTGCCAACGATATCACAGCTATAGGTGCGCTCAAATACATACGCGCCAAATGCGCGAACTATTACCATCCGTCGATCGTTGCGGCAGACGACATAGATGATGCCAAGTACACCTCCCCCATGCTCACCACGGTGAGGCTTCCAAGGGATGAGATGGCTCACTTTGCGATACTGATACTGATGGACAGGCTCAACAGGCTGCACACCACCGTATCGCGCATGGAATTCGAGGGTACACTCATGGTTCGCCTGAGCGCAAAGGAGCCCGGCAACATGGACTGGTCTGACTACGCAGGATAGGGAATGCTGCGAAAAGCGTTTCCTTACACTATAGCGTCTTGAACAAAAGCCCGAAGGTTCCCGGTCCGCAGTTTACCGCTATCGAGGGTGACGCCTTCTGAAAAATGATCTCGTCAAACATCACAAGCTCCATGACCTCATAGCGTATCCTTTCAAGTTCATTTCTGTCCATGCCCACATATGTGATAAAGAGGATACTCGTGTCGATCCTCTCGGGATGCCTTAGCTGTGATTTTATATAACGTCTTATGGTAAATTCTCTGGAGCCGAACATCACATTTCCAACCTTTAGATTCCCCTTTTTCATGGCGAGCACCGGACGGATCGCAAACGCCTTTGTTATCTTGGCAACCTTACCCGAAACCTGCCCTATCCTCGCGAGATAGTCCATGGAATCCACAACAAAGCTGGTATGTACCCTGCCGGACATATTAGATATCCTCTCCGATATCTCCGCCGGCGTCAGACCCTCCCTCACAAGCCGGCAGACCTCCAGCACTACGAGCCCCTGCCCACTTGACAGATGCGAGGAATCGATGACCGTCACATTGTCAAACGCCTTTGACGCCTCGAGTGCCATGGGATATGATGTCTGTCTGTTTTTCGAGGAAATGCTGACATGGATTATGTTGTTGGCTCGCGTCAGAAGGTCGGCAAAGAACGCCTCGTGGTCCTCGACCGACGGCGGTGAGGCGCTTACCTTTACATTCTTGTCATCCATGTATTTAAGTAGTCCCATCGACTCTATCTCATCACCGTCCCTAAAACACCCATTCTCCGTAATGACCACATGTGAGATCATCGCTATCTTGTTCTCCTCGATCTGATCCACGCTCAGATCGGCAACTGACTCTGTGGACACGATGATACCCGCCTTGGGAGCATTTCTCTTGACCCATGAACGACTCTCCTCAACTATCCTGTTCTCAGAGCCCGTTCGCGTGACCATATCCGGCGGAAGGAGTCTGATGAGCTCTCTCTCCATCGCCTCTCCATTGGTCGGCTTCAAGAGATACCCGTCAAAGCCTGCCTTGTCATACAAGGTCTTGTTTTCTCCGCCCGCATTGGCAGTGAGCACGACGACCTTTGACTCCCTGCTTAACCCGCCCTCCTGTGAGCGGATCCTCTCGAGACACTCCACGCCGTCCATCTCCGGCATCAGATGATCCATAAAAATGATATGATACTCCGTCTCCAGAGTCCTAATAAGGGCTTCTGCCGCGGAGTCCGCCGTATCTATGTGAGCTCCGGTATCTCTGAGCAGCTTCTCCGCAACCAAAAGATTTGAAGCGTTGTCATCAACTATAAGTATCTTTGCCTTGGGGGCATACAGAGAAACCTTATACTTCTGTCTG
>DMLD01000119.1 GCA_003453515.1 Lachnospiraceae bacterium | reverse complement strand
TTTTAAAGAAAAGCTCCAGAGCGGATTCGAACCGCTTACCCCTTCATTACGAGTGAAGTGCTCTACCAACTGAGCTATCGAAGCGTCTTTGTACTACTGACCCTGAATGCACTGATAGGATCGGCATTTGTCAGTCAGTATTACCTATATTATCACATAGGAAGATTTTTTGCAAGCATTATTTGATCATGCCCTGCTTTTGGGCGAATTTCATATCATAAAACCGTGATGATCACGCCGTTTTTCGTGAAAAATTCCTGGCATCTGTCATCCCAGTCCTCCGATCCCCTGTGGTCGAGGCTGAACTCCTTTTGCATATAACCCGTTGTCACGGTGAATCTGCCCTCCACGAATGCTATACGGACAGAGCCCATGTCCCGTCCCATGTATTTATACAGATCAAGTGAAAGCGTCCCGGGAACGGATGATGAGCGTATCATCTGCATGATGGTAGCCTTAAGCTCCTTCCACAAGACCCGCTCACTTCCCTGACCGGCTTGCCTATCATCCGCATCAGCGTTCTCTCCTGACACATGTCTTCTGTAGCCGTCCGTCACAAAGCTCACAAAGGTCGTGACCTCACAGCTGCTGACCCTGAATGTGTCAAATTCACTCCCCTCCAGGAGAAGGCTTAGAAACTCTTTTGTGTTTTCTATCTGAAGTGCGATCATTTTTCTTCCTCCGGGGCTTGTCCTTCTCACATGAGAGCAGTATAATGGAACGTCCCTCGACACGATACGCCGTGCGATCCTCGTTCAATCCCTCATCCTTGCGCACTCCGGATGCGGTGTCCAGTATGACCCTCCACTGTCTGTCTCTGGAGATATCGGGCAGATAAAAATCATGCGGCTCCCAGTGCATATTGAACGCAAAGTAGTAGCTCCTGCCGTCATCGTCCTCGAGATACGGTCCGTAGAAAAGGACACCCAGCTCTCTGCAATAATACGGATAAATATGGTTCCACGGCTCTCTGCCATGATTCGATATATCCGGAGCACCATATCCCTTGTGGTCAAAGCCGGTATACATATCCTTTCTATGATAAATGGGAAGCTCGAGTCTTAGCTTCAAAAGCTTTCTTACAAACTCATAGGTTTCCCTGTTTTTATCAAGAAGTCTCCAGTCAAGCCATGTTGTCTGGTTGTCTATGCAGTAGGCATTATTGTTACCCTTTTGCGAGTTCCCGAACTCGTCCCCCATCAGTATCATTGGGATAGGAAGCCCGAGCAACAGCATCACGAGTATATTTTTCTCCTGCTTGTCGCGTATACGCAGCACGCTCTTGCGTCTTGTAACGCCCTCCACACCGCAGTTCCAGCTGTAATTGTAATCCGTTCCGTCGCGGTTTTTCTCACCGTTGGCTTCGTTGTGCTTTACGTCGTAGGATATCAGATCGCGGAGGGTGAAGCCATCGTGCGCGGTGATATAGTTCACCTTGCCGACTCCGTTTCTCTCGGCTCTGAAGCACTTGAAGAAACTCTCCACCTGTCCCTCGTCGCTCTTTACATAGCGTCTTGCGACCTCCTTGAAGCCGTCATTCATCTCGAACAGCATCGGATGATCGTGATCGTCGGGCTTATCCTCCCATGAAAAGCCAAAGAACCTCACATGAGACAATATAGCGTCCTCTCTGAGCTGGTTGACATCGAACTTTTGAGAAATGACCCTGAAACCGTCCACATGATAATATATGGCGTAGTGTCTTAAGCACTCCAGCACATAATCCGGTGACTGCCCGTTGAAAAACATATCCATCACAACATTCATACCATGTCGATGGATCTCCTTTATAAGAGTCTTGAACTCTCTGTCCGGATGCAGCTTATCCGAGCTGTATGCTGCCTTCGGAGCCATATAGTAAGCCTTTCTGGTATAGCCCCAGTAGTTGACCCTCTTCTCGTCCGTACTGCTCTCCGGTATGGAAAGCTCGTCAAACTCGTATACCGGGAGCAAAAAAATAGTATTGATGCCAAGCTCTTTAAGGTACGGAAGCTTCTCTCTCATCCCGTCAAAGGTCCCGGGATTTGCAACTCCAGAGCTTGCATGCCTTGTAAATCCCCTGACATGCGCCTCATACATGACCATATCCTTCGTATCTATGATCACTCTTTTCTCACCCGTCCAATCAAATTCAGGGTTTGCAAGCCGGGCTCTGATCCTTCCCCTCTTGCCGAAGTTCTCTCTACCGCACAGTATCTCGGCGGTCTCATCTATGAAATGCTCCCCATCCGATACAAAATCATAACAAAGCTCGTCAAACGCCGAAGCTATGCCTTCACCGTACAGACGCGCAGAAAAGAAATCGCTCATCCCCACGTTTTTGAGCGAAGGTATGCTGATATGCTGTACAACATGATTATCTCTGTACAGATTCATCTTAAGAGACGTTGCACCCGGCTTCCATATATTTATATAAATACAGTTCTCGTCGTATATGGTAACACCCATCCTGCCCGCATGAGCCATCGGCTCTACGCGCTTTACCGGTCGATCCTGACTGTTTTTGCTTTTTTCCCCCACTTTTCCCTCCGATTTCACAACCGTGATCATACTCAGTATGCTTTCGGTATTTGGCAATTTATGTACCTATTGTATCAAATCAAAGGGAAAGTTACAACATAATTTTAAAATAAAATAATTATTTCTCAAAAAAAATTCACAAAATACTTGATTTCTTCCTTATTTTTCGGTAAAGTATCATAGTATGGTAATTGTATTGTAATTTAATTGTAAGGAGGAAAATATGATCCAGGCAA
>DMLD01000088.1 GCA_003453515.1 Lachnospiraceae bacterium | reverse complement strand
AGTCCGTCGTATTTTTTATCCTTGACCTCATCAAACACAGTGTAGAAGGTGTCCAGATGGCTTTCCTCCACATGTCTGGGCTTGTAGCTTTCAGTCTGCATGAACTCCACCTCGACCTGCAAGGGTGAATTTGACAGCTTCCTCAAAAACTGCGTTTCCGTCTCTATCTTAGTCGGCATCAGGTTCAATATGAGCACATGTAGCGGACGTATATCCTGATGCATTGCCCGAAACTCCGTCATCACGAATATATTTTCATCTTCCAATATCTTCTGCGCAGGCAGGGAATCATGTATCTTGATCGGCATATAACAACAACTCCTTCTCTATCATCATAAGGAAACACCGATTAAGGAAACGCTATTAAAGCGTTTCCTTAACATTACCGTATCATAGCACATATTCTAAAAAAAAGCAAGTGTATCAAAAGTATAAATGCGAAGCCGCCGTAAACGAGGGCGTTTCCGCATTTTGATCGAACTGTTGCCGTGAAGCTTAATCGTAAAAGGTCTCCGACACAACACCACCGCCTTCATTTTGCAGGGCATACTCATTCTCCGTATCCTCCACCGATTCATGATAACCGGTCAGAGCCGCAAACGGAGCAAATTGGGCAGCTCTGTCGTATCTGCTCATCTTCTCTCTCCTGCTCTTTGGTCTGTCTCCATCTATGATATCACCGTATTTTTCTCTGGTGACACGCTTCGTTTCTTCCCACAAGCTCATACAAACCTCCCCTTGACTTATCCCTTGTGTCCGCCTACCTGGGAATTCCTCTCTATAGTCATGGCACCCTCTTCAAGATTCATCCCCTTGAGCACGGCATTTTTCCCATAACGACCCTGTAGATCGAGTATGGCGTGCTGCAGCCGTCTCTCCTTCATCTCGGTCTCGTATGCCTTTACTCGCTTTTCCTGCTCATCCGCGACATTATCAAGCAGCGTAAGCTGTCTTTTCTCTGGTTCGGGCGGCTTTATATCGCCCTCGTAGATCACGTGGTTTGCCGTTATATTTACCCTGCGTATAAGAAGCTTCGGGTCGACTATCCTTTCATAAAGCCCTATCACCGCCTCCACTATCTGCTTCGTCGAGGACATGGGATGATCCAGGTTTATGGTCCCATGCGCATGCTTTGGAACACTTCTTCCGTAGTGATCCTTTACCACTTCTCCGTGATACCCTGATGCGATTTCGGGATCCGTCAGTGATTCTATATCATAGCCGACGGTCAAAACCATCTGGTCGGTGACAACTCTTTTTTTGACAAGGTCGAGCACCAGCAGCTCTGTCATCTCCCGCACTATCAGCTCACCCTTCACATAGTCATACGGCTTTTGGAGCACCTGACCCGAACCGAGTGAATTGGTCTCGGGTCTGTACGCTCTGATATCCTCTATCCGGGTCGGCTCGTATCCCCATGCGTGGTCGATCAAAAGCTCCGCATTTATCCCGAAAAGCTGATACAACAGATCCTCATTATCAATAGAGCATCTGGCGACATCCCCCATCGTGTGCATCCCGTACTCCTTAAGCCTTTTGGTGTAGCCCCTTCCGACTCTCCATATGTCGGATATGGGCTTGTGATCCCACAGCTGCTCACGATAGCTTATCTCGTCGAGCTCGACGACTCTCACTCCGTTCTCGTCCGCAGGCATTTTCTTGGCAACCACATCCATGGCAACCTTTGCCAGATACAGATTGGTGCCGATGCCCGCCGTCGCGGTGATGCCGGTTTTTTTCAGCACCTCCCTGACCATCTTCATGGCGAGCTCCCGCGCCGTGCAGTGATAGTTTTTCAGATATGCCGTAACATCCATGAAAACCTCGTCGACCGAATATATATGTATATCCTCAGGTGCTATATACTTCAGATATATCTCAACAATCTCGTTGCTCACCTCCATATATCTTCTCATGCGCGGAGGCGCAACTATATAGTCAAGCTTTTTCTCGTGACATGCTTCCAGCTCATAAGAAAAATAGGAGCTTCCATCAAACTCCGCATCTCTTCCCTTCTCGCTCCTCAAATGCCGCAGCCTGTCGGCGTTGACCTCGCTCACTCTCTGTATAACCTCAAAAAGCCTTGCGCGCCCCGATACCCCATAGCTTTTGAGGCTCGGTGTCACTGCAAGGCAGATGGTTTTTTCGGTTCTGGCCGGATCCGCCACAACAAGGTTGGTCGTAAGCGGATCCAGTCCGCGTTCTACGCACTCGACCGAAGCGTAGAAGGACTTAAGATCGATACATATGCACTTCATCATTTGCTCCCAAATATGTTGTGTGTTGTCACGGCAACCGGCACCGCTGATAGCAGGCGCAACAGTCATGTTTGTCTGCCAAAATGATTTCAATAATCTTTCATATGAGCATATATGCCCGGGTTTTAAGAAGGCAGGTCTTACACAGGCACGATCTTATCGATTCGAAGCGTCTTTTGATAGTCATAAGGCTCACTGCGGAACTCGCTTGCTTCGTGTGAGTTATGCTTACGCATAGTCTTCGAAGCTGCGCTCAAACAAGTCCTCGTGAGCCTCATCAAAAGTCACTTCTTATCAGATAAGATCGGCTAATAGTGTAAGTCCCTGCCTCTTAATAACCCGGGC
>DMLD01000196.1 GCA_003453515.1 Lachnospiraceae bacterium | reverse complement strand
TTGATGAATCAAAGCCGTCCATCTCGGATAAAAGCTGATTTAATGTTTGCTCTCTCTCGTCGTTGCCTCCGCCGTACTGGGTGTCACGGCTCTTACCTATAGCATCGATCTCATCTATAAAAATGATACACGGCGCCATCGATGTTGCCTGCTTGAAGAGATCCCTGACTCTCGATGCTCCGACACCGACAAACATCTCCACGAAATCCGATCCGCTGAGTGAGAAAAACGGCACGCCCGCCTCTCCGGCGAGTGCCTTGGCAAGAAGCGTCTTACCGGTTCCCGGCGGTCCCACCAAAAGCGCGCCCTTGGGAAGCCTCGCACCTATCTGCTTGTACTTCGCGGGATTTTTCAAAAAGTCCACGAGCTCGGTCAGAGACTCCTTTGCCTCCTCCTCACCGGCGACATCCGCGAAGGTGACCCCGGTCTTTTTCTCAACATACATCTTTGCCGTCGACTTGCCTACACCGCCCATGAGTCCGCCGCTCTTGGTCGCCGAACGCATGAAAAACCACAAAAGCCCCCATATACCCAGTATCGGGAGCAGATACGTCAACAAAAACTCCCATATACCGGAGCTTGAATCGCTGATCTCCGCAGTAAACTCCACCTCATATTTGTCGAGCATGTTCTGTACGAGGTTGGTGTCATTGACATATCCGGTATAGTACGTCACCGCAAATGCCTTCATGTCCTCGTCGACCTTGGGCTCGATATAGATGAGGTTAGACTTAAATGTAACTTTACTTACCTTTTTGTCCTTGAGCATCTCTATAAACTTGGTATAGGTTATCTCCTGCTCGGTATTTTTCCTGATCTCTGAATTCAAAAACAGTATCAGGAAAAATGCGAAGAACAAAGCTGCGACCGATATGATGATATTTATCTTCAGTCGTCTCTTGCGTTCTTCCTCGTTTCTCCTGTCATTATTGGAATTGTTGTTATTCTCCATGTTGGTTTCCCTTCATATATTAGTGTATTATTATACATTATACATAATGATAAGTTTAAGTGCAAGCGATTTTTAAGGATACACAGATATGCGAGACGGAAATCTCTGATTTCCGTGGTCGAGCTTAGGCACAGCCAAATCGTATATGAAGGCACTTCGTGCCACGATTTTCGTGCAAGAAAACGCTGATACAATCAGTGGTACCTTAAAAAATATCAATAAAACTGATTAAATTTAATCATTCCATTTTGTTTCGGGATGTGTTATCATTATACCATAAAAAACATCAATTTTGATGTTTTTTACTGTCACGTGAATAGTCTTACAAATCAGGGACAGAAGAAACACCCATCTTATCAGCGTTTTTCCTGTCCCCTCCGGCGGAGCAGACGCCCCGGAGAAATACAAAAATAAGGAGGAGATAAGCTATGAAGGGATTTGAAAAATATGCCCAGCCCTACTTCATGCCACCCGAGGTGACATACGACTGGGTCAAAAAGCGCGAAATAACCAAACCGCCAATATGGTGTTCTGTTGATCTTCGTGACGGAAACCAGGCACTTATCGAGCCTATGAGCCTTCAGGAGAAGCTCGACTACTTTGATCTGCTGGTCAAGGTCGGCTTCAAGGAGATAGAGGTCGGCTTCCCCGCCGCATCCGACACAGAGTATGAGTTCATGCGCGCACTGATCGACCAGAACAAGATACCCGATGACGTGACCGTTCAGGTTCTCACTCAGGCAAGGGAGCATATCATCAGAAAAACCTTTGAGGCTGTAGAGGGTGCACCCTGTGCTGTCGTACATTTATATAATTCTACCTCGGTAGCTCAGAGGGAGCAGGTATTTAGAAAAGATAAAGAAGAAATTAAGAAAATAGCTGTTGATGGCGCCATCCTCTTAAAGGAGCTCGCCGATGAGACCAAGGGAAACTTCAGATTTGAATACAGTCCGGAGAGCTTCCCCGGCACTGAGGTCGAGTACGCAGTGGATGTGTGCAACGCAGTGCTTGACATATGGAAGCCGACACCTGATTGGAAGGTTATCATCAATATCCCGACGACTGTCGAGAACGCGATGCCTCACGTATTTGCGTGTCAGCTCGAATATGTACACAAGCACCTGAAATACAGAGACGGTGTCGTGCTCTCACTTCACCCGCACAACGACCGCGGCGAGGGTGTGGCAACGGCTGAGCTCGGTGTGCTTGCCGGTGCCGATCGTATAGAGGGAACGCTGTTTGGGAACGGCGAGAGAACCGGAAATGTCGACATCGTGACCATCGCCATGAACATGTTTTCACACGGCTACGATCCGGGACTCGATTTTTCCGATATGACCGAGATCAGAAAGCGCTACGAGTCCTACACGAGAATGGTGGTGCCGCCTCGTCAGCCTTATGCCGGCGATCTCGTATTTACAGCATTCTCGGGCTCGCATCAGGACGCCATCGCCAAGGGTATGCAGTGGAGAGAGGACGGACACACGGATCTGTGGACGGTCCCGTATCTCCCGGTAGACCCCAAGGACGTCGGGCGCACCTATGACTCCGATGTTATACGTATCAATTCACAGTCAGGAAAGGGCGGAGTGAACTATACACTCAAGCAAAACTTCGGCATAACGCTGCCCGAGGCAATGCGCGAGGAGGTCGGCTATCTCATGAAGAGCGTGTCCGACGAGGAGCACAAGGAGCTCTCTCCCCAGTGGATCTACGAGATATTTGAGGACAACTACATCAACCCGACTCCTGTCTTTCAGATAAATGAGTGCCACTTCCGCCAGGTCGATGGGATCATGGCATCGGTGACCATCACATGCGGAGACAAGGACAGGATAGTCGATGCGGTCGGCAACGGTCGTCTCGATGCCGTCAGCAACACGATCAAGCAGTTTTTCGACATCAGCTATCAGCTTACCTCCTATGAGGAGCACGCCCTCACACAGGGCTCATCTTCAAAGGCGATAGCCTATGTGAGCATAACCTGCAACGGCTCCGTTTACTGGGGCGTGGGCATACACGAGGATATCATCACCGCATCCATACACGCACTGACGGTATGCGTCAACAAGCTTCCCGCGGTTCGAAACAACGAGGAGTTCAGGGATGACCGCCTGATACAGATGATGAACTACATCCAGGAGAACTACCGCTCGGTAACACTTGAGGATATGGCATCATATATGCACCTCTCGGAGCCCTATATCAGCAAATACATTCACGACAAGAGCGGTAAAACATTTAAAGAGCTTTTAACTGCTGTAAGGTTGAAGAAAGCCAGAACGCTCTTAAAGAACGGTACTATGAACGTAGACAGTATCGCACTTTCTGTCGGATACCCCAATGTTGAACACTTCAACAGGGTATTTCGCAAGAAGTACAACATGACACCCGTACAGTACAGAAACGACCAGAAAAAGAGTTAAGGTAGCTTAGTATGAATGAAAAACGGAAGGGATATCATCTTGGAGTCATATATCTGATCACATCAGCCTTTTTCTTTGCACTGATGGCAGTATTTATCAGACTCGCAGGAGATATCCCTTCTATTGAAAAAGCCTTCTTCAGAAACATAGTTGCTTTTTTCATGGCAGGGGTCCTTCTTGTTAAATCCAAAGAGAAGATCTATGTACCTAAGAACGCATGGTTCCCACTCGTGATGAGAGCCATGTTTGGTACGATAGGTATATTCTGTAATTTCTATGCCATTGACCATCTACTATTGTCGGACGCTTCGATCTTGAACAAAATGTCTCCCTTCTTCGCAGTGGTTGGATCATATTTCATATTAAAAGAAAAATTTACACTTCCACAGGGTGCTGCCGTATTTATCGCATTCTGCGGTGGATTATTTGTGGTTAAACCATCTTTTTCAAATATGGATTTCCTCCCTGCAGCGATCGGATTGCTTGGAGGGGTCGGCGCAGGACTGGCATATTCATTTTTAAGAAAAGCAGGGACACTTGGCGTAAAAAGTTCATTTATAGTTTTATTTTTCTCGGGGTTCTCATGTCTCCTCTGCATCCCTTTCATGGTGATAGGCTTCGTCCCATTGAGCGGATATCAGCTTCTCATGCTGGTGCTTTGCGGTGCATCCGCTGCCGGCGGACAGTTCACCATCACAGCAGCCTATTTTCACGCTCCTGCAAAGGAAATATCCGTATTTGACTACACCCAGCTGATCTTTTCCATGGCATTCGGATTTTTCATCTTCGGACAGACACCTGATATATGGAGTATAGTTGGATATTTAATCATAATTTCCATGGCGATCTGGATGTTTTTCTACAATCGCCGAGACCACTGAATTCGTTTTAGACAGATGTCGGATAGATATGAAAGAGTAATTGCTGATTAAATGACCATGTAGATATGGCCATTTGTTTAAGGATACACTGATAAAAGCGTTTCCTTAATAGATAGATCTGTATCCGGGATTTGCCAATATCTCAAGCCTGTTATAGTATAGATACAGCTGCTGCACTCCGTTTTCAAGGTGAAAATAGTGAACGATATAGGGTATCAGCAACGCTATAAGCAACGCTCCGAGCAGCAGCAAAGCCGTCATGTTCAGCATCAGATAGGCAGGGATCGTTATCAGTGTCCCAAGCCCAAACAGCACCGTTACTATCAGATGAATGAGCCTTTCGTGCTGAAAAAAGCTTATCTGTACCAAAAGCCTTGCCATCTCCTCCTCCGCAACGGATGTCGGCAGCTCTCCCGCTTTTTTGTCTGTCAATATCCTGTAGTATTCAAGTGCGGGCTTCAATCTGTTTTTATACATTCTGTGTCTCCTATTCCCTGTCACTGTTTATGTCCGTCACTGCTCGCAGCGTCTTATAAAAGCCGTCTCCCTGCATATATCACAGCATCCTGACTCTGAAGTCTCTCTCATCGGGTCTTTCGGGGATATCCCTCACCTCGATATCGTCAATGCCTATATATCTGCCGCTGTAGAGCTGTTCTATGAGTCTGTCAAGCAATTCCTTAGGTCCCTGGGCTTCCATCTCAACGCTTCCGTCCCTGTCATTTCTGACCCAGCCCGTGAGCCCGAGCCCTCTCGCCGACATGCTGGCGTGATACCTGAAGCCGACTCCTTGGACCTGCCCGTAAAACCTGTATCTTCTCCTCAATCGCTTACCTCTCCCGTCTCCATCTTCCGCTCGCGCCGCACGGCAGAACCATTTCAGGTGATCCCGCCGATCCGCTCGACCTTCCCGATCCTGCTGATCCGGCTGCACCTCCGGGTACTGCCTTATCTCCCTGCTTCATGATATCCGGGAAGGACGCGGCTCTTACTCTCAGCCCTATCTCATCTGCCTCAACATATCCTCCCAGCCTTTTTGTCA
>DMLD01000107.1 GCA_003453515.1 Lachnospiraceae bacterium | reverse complement strand
ATGAATGCAAGCGTAGCTATCCAGGTTTTGCCGAACACCACAAGTGATGATGAGGTTGTACGTATCGTAGATGAGGTGATAGCCTACATCAAAAGCTTTGGACTTTCGACCTATGTGGGTCCGTTTGAGACCACTATCGAGGGTGATTATGATGAGCTTATGGAGATCGTGAAAGGATGCCAGAAGGTTGCGATCGATGCGGGCGGCATAGACGCCGTGTCCACATATGTGAAGATAGTATACAAGCCGGAGGGTGAGGTGCTTACAATTGAAAAAAAGGTCTCCAAACACCACATGGACTGATGTACTGATCCCCACAGTGACGGTTGTGGGGGTGCTGCTCATATGGCAGCTTGCCCATATGGCAGGGTGGCTGCCGAGGTATATGCTGCCATCACCGGTTGAGGTCGTAAATGCGTTTGTAAATGATTTTCCGCTTCTGATGCAGCATGCGGGAACCACCTTGTATGAGGCATTTGTGGGGCTTGCCATAGCGATAGTGCTTTCGCTGGTTTTGTCTGCGCTTATGGACAGATATGAGCTTTTATACAAAGCGTTAAGTCCTATTCTCATACTTACACAGACGATACCGACGGTGGCTATAGCGCCGTTGCTCGTGCTATGGATGGGATATGAGACTGCACCGAAGATCACGCTTATCGTGATAACCGGATTCTTCCCGCTTGTTGTAAATCTGTTGGATGGATATAGGGCGGCGGATCCGGATGCGATCCGCATGATGCGTGCCATGGGAGCTACCCCGTGGCAGATATACAGACATGTAAAGCTTCCGGGAAGCATGGGTTTCTTTTTCTCGGGGCTGCACATAGCGACATCCTACGCTATCGTTGGGGCGGTGATCTCTGAGTGGCTCGGGGGCTTCTCGGGACTGGGTGTGTACATGACGAGAGTCAAAAAAAGTTTTTCATATGACAAGATGTTTGCGGTCATTTTTCTGATATCGTTTTTGAGCCTGATACTTTTGTGGCTCATACGAAAGCTTCAGAAAATTGTTGTACCGTGGGAAAGGAGAAAGTAAAAAAATGAGGATCAAAAAACTGACTGCTATCGCCGTTATGATGACGGCGTTGGTGCTTACGGCATGCGGAGGAAACAAGGACAATCCTCCCGCGACAGGTGAGAATAAGGAAAGCGAGGTTTCTTCGGATACCGCAGAAAAATCAGCTGAAAGCAAGGATATAACTCTGGTGCTTGATTGGACGCCGAATACCAATCACACCGGGATCTATGTTGCCAAGGAAAAGGGTTATTTTGAAGAGGCAGGACTGAATGTGACGGTAGTTCAGCCGCCTGACAGCGGTGCGACTGATATGGTGGCTTCCGGACAGGCTCAGTTTGGTATCGAGTTTCAGGATACCATGGCTCCGGCGCTCGCTTCTGACAACCCGCTTCCGATAACTGCGATCGCTGCTGTTCTTCAGCACAATACATCGGGGCTTGTATCGCTTAAGGAAAAGGGGATAGACAGCTTCGGCAAGCTTGCCGGTCACTCCTACGCGACATGGGATTCGCCAACAGAGCAGGCAATACTGAAAACTCTGGTTGAGAAGGACGGAGGAAAATGGGGAGATGTAAAGCTTATCTCAACCTATGTTGAGGATATAGTTGCAGGTCTTAATGCTGACATCGACAGCGTGTGGATATATGCCGGATGGGACAAGATAAAGCTTGAGATGGAAGGAATAGATCACAACTTTTTGCTGTTCAAGGATTCTGATCCGGTGTTTGATTATTATTCACCGGTCATTGTAGCTAATAATGATTTTCTCTCATCTGATGCGGATACTGCGAAAGCATTTCTAGCGGCGCTGAAAAAGGGATACGAGGACGCTGCCGCAGATCCGGCAGGCGCTGCCGATATCCTTTTGAAGGCTGCGCCCGAGCTCGATGAGGCTCTGGTCAAAAAATCCCAGGAGTATCTGAGCACACAGTATGTTGCGGATGCCGCATCGTGGGGAGTGATAGATCTTAAGAGATGGAACAGCTTTTATACATGGTTAAATGACAACGATCTGGTTGAAGTAAAGCTTCCCGAGAACGCAGGCGTATCGACGGATTATTTGTAATAATCATTACAGAAAATCGTGGCTGAAAGGAAACAACTATGCACGAGCTGATCGTAAAGGGTGTCGAAAAAAGCTTTGGGGACAAGCATGTCCTAAAGGATATAAATATGACGCTTAACGAGGGCGAGACGATATCGCTTCTCGGGGTGAGCGGCGGAGGCAAGACTACCCTGTTCAATATAATAGCGGGACTCGATATCCCGGATGCCGGTACTGTCACTATCGACGGTGAAAGCATAGTCGGTCAGCCGGGGCGTGTTGGATATATGCTGCAAAAGGATCTGCTGCTTCCTCACAAGACTATCATAGACAATGTATCGCTTCCGCTCATATTAAAAGGAATGAAGAAAAAGGAAGCCCGGGAGGTGGCGTTGCCCTATTTTGAGATCTTTGGTCTGTCAGGTTACGAGAAGTCAAGACCTGATGAGCTCTCCGGCGGTATGCGTCAGAGAGCTGCCCTGCTGCGCACATATTTATTTGCCGGTGAGGTGATGCTCTTAGACGAGCCGTTTTCCTCACTCGACACCATCACCAGAAGCTCCATGCATGAGTGGTATCTGTCCGTTATGGAAAAAATGAGGATACCCGCCATACTCATAACACATGATGTGGATGAGGCGATCCTTCTCTCGGACAGGGTCCACATTCTTTCAAGAGAGACGGATGATCCCGATGTGCCCACAACGATTACGAATGTAATTGAGATAAAGGGGCGCGACAAAAAGGATAGGGAGTATCTGCTTACAAATGATTTTATAGATTACAAAAAGACCATAGTTGATCTGATATAGGGAAACGCTGATAAAAGCGT
>DMLD01000161.1 GCA_003453515.1 Lachnospiraceae bacterium | reverse complement strand
AATCCGATAGGTCACTATATCAACAGACTATATATGAATTTCAGGACTCATCAAAAGATAGTTGTGGTAGACGGGGAGTACGCCTATACCGGAGGCTTCAACATAGCTGATGAGTATGCCAATCTCGTTGAGAGGTTCGGCGTGTGGAAGGACGGAGGTATCCGTATCCGCGGAGATGCCGTGTGGGGCATGACGATCGCCTTTCTTGAAATGTGGGGAGCGAGCGTACCGCAGACAAAGCTTGATTGCATGAAGTACAAGACTGAAAACAGGGACATCGTAAGCAATGTTTACTGTCATGTATTGCGAGACGGACCTGCGCTTGGACCGAGGAGCTTTTTCCAGACAGCATACAAGCAGATCATACAGTATGCGGAGAAAAAGCTCTATGTGACAACGCCTTATCTGATCCTCGAGGATGTGATGATAGATTCGCTAATAGAGGCGAAGGCAAGAGGTGTGGATGTACGTATAATCACGCCGAACATACCCGATAAAAAACGGGTAAAGATGATGACGGAGTACAACTACGGCGTCTTGCTTGAAGCCGGGATAAGGATATATGAGTATACGCCCGGCTTTATACACACCAAGGCGATACTGAATGAACACTGTGCCATGGTAGGGACAGTCAATATGGATTACAGGAGCTTCTATCTGCACTATGAAAACGGCGTGTGGGTGTATGACAGCGATTTTGTTGACGCTGTGGAAAACGATATCATGGAGACTGTCGGGGTCAGTCATGAGGTAAGCCTCGAGGAGTGGAAAAGGAGACCGAGACGTCGCAAGATACAGCAGTTTTTCCTGAAGGCGTTTGATTCGCTCGTGTGATCACGGTATAGCCATAAGGGCAGGCTTTTTACATTATGCGAGACGGAAAGCCTTACTCTGTATGCAGAATACAACGATATCGGAGGTTGGGATGATAGGATATATAAAGGGTCTTCTTGACAGCAAGGGAGAGGACAGGGTATGGGTCGAGAATAGCGGCATCGGCTTTGAGATATTTGTACCCGGCTCTGTCATGGACGAGCTGCCGCATACCGGAGAGGAGATAAAGCTGTATACCTATCTGCATGTAAGAGAGGATATAATGCAGCTTTACGGGTTTTTGACAGCCGATACATGTGAGCTGTTCAAGCTGTTGCTTACAGTGAGCGGAGTCGGACCCAAGGGAGCGCTTGGGATACTGACCGTCATGGATGCTGACACACTCAGGTTTGCTCTGCTCGCAGGAGACGCCAAGGCTATAGCAAAGGCTCCGGGAGTCGGGAAAAAGACAGCCGAGAAGGTCGTTCTCGAGCTTAGAGACAAGATCGATCAGTCCGACTATATGGATCCGGGCAATGATAATATAAGCACCGGTACTGTAAGTGAGGATACGTCAGCCGCTAAGGATACGATAGAAGCGTTGGTGGCATTGGGGTACTCGTCGACAGATGCGATGAGAGCTGTCAAGAGTGCTGCTGCCATGGTGGGCGATGCCGATACCGAGACCCTGTTAAAGGCAGCATTAAAATCGATCTAGCTCGTTAATACACAGAGTTGATATGTGCTTTACCAACACCGGTCATTATCAATACGCAAGAGAGAGTATATCCAAGAGAGAGTATATCATGGAAAAAAGAGTGATTTCAACGGAATTGATAGAAGAGGACTACAAGATAGAGAACAGCCTCAGGCCAAAGCTGTTGTCTGAGTATATCGGACAGAAAAAGGCAAAGGAGACACTGAAGGTCTATATAGAAGCGGCGAAGAAAAGAAATGAGGCACTTGATCACGTGTTGCTCTACGGACCTCCGGGACTGGGAAAGACGACTCTTGCATCGATCATAGCCAATGAAATGGATGTCGGGATCAAGATAACCTCGGGACCCGCTATCGAAAAGCCGGGCGATATGGCGTCAATCCTTAACAATCTGAATGAGGGAGACATACTGTTTGTCGACGAGATACACAGGCTGAACCGTCAGGTTGAGGAGGTAATGTATCCCGCCATGGAGGATTTCGGCATCGACATAGTTATAGGCAAGGGACCGTCGGCAAGGAGCGTCAGGCTCGATCTTCCGCATTTTACCCTGATAGGAGCCACTACGAGGGCAGGGATGCTGACGGCACCGCTCAGAGACAGATTCGGTGTCATCAACAGGCTTGAGTTTTATGATGATGATGAGTTAAGCGAGATAGTCAAGAGATCCGCAAGGGTGCTCAAGGTAGCCATTGATGATGACGGGGCTGTGGCTATAGCGAGAAGATCTAGAGGGACCCCGCGTATTGCGAACAGGCTGTTAAAGAGAGTCAGAGATTTTGCCCAGATAAGGTTTGACGGTGATATCACATCCGAGGTCGCCGACAGGGCGCTTGACATACTCGAGGTCGATAGGCTTGGCTTGGATTCGGTCGACAGATCGCTACTTCATGCAATGATAGATCATTACGGAGGGGGTCCTGTCGGACTTGATACCATAGCCGTAAGTATAGGTGAGGATGCGGGAACGATCGAGGATGTATACGAGCCGTTTTTGATCCAGAAGGGGCTGCTGGCCAGAACACCCAGAGGCCGCGTAGTGACCGATGAGGCTTACAGATACCTGCTCCCGTAGCATTGCCATACATCCCTGTACAGCAAGGCTATGGGTTGACAAGAAAAATCCTATATTATATAATTTGTATGAAAAGTGACCGGTAAGGGAACGGCAACATTTATCTTTGGAGGGAATGTGATAATGCAGGATCAGACCACGGCGGAAGTATTAATCGATGGAAGAACATATACTATAGCAGGCTTTGAAAGCGATGAGTATCTGCAGCAGGTTGCAACATATATCAACAGAAAGCTTGGAGAGCTTAAGAAAAACGGCGATTACATGAGGCTGGACTTAGATACCAGAAATGCGCTTTTGGCAATCAATATAGCCGATGATTACTTCAAAGAGAAGGGAGTTGCCGATGACATACGCGGTGACAGAGAGCTGAAGGACAAGCTCGTGCTCGATATGAAGCATGAGATAATTGCCAGAGAGGATCAGATCGATAAGGATTCAAGGCAGATCACCGAGCTTCAAAAGAAGCTCAATGATGCAGAGAAACGAATTGTTGAATTGGAGACTACGTTAAAGAACAGTAAGGGGCGATGAAGCAAAGGTTAAACAATCCCGAGATACTTGCGCCGGCAGGCTCTATAGACATTCTGTATGCGGCACTTGCCATGGGAGCGGACGCAGTCTATGTCGGAGCACCTAAGTTTGGTGCGAGAGCATTTGCCGACAATCCGTCAGTCGGTGAGCTTGAACGGGCGATAAACTATGCACATATCCATGGCAAAAGGATATATCTGACCGTCAATACTCTATTGGACGATGCGGAGCTATGTAATGAGCTGATCCCCATGCTGGATCCTCTGGTTGGAGTGGGCTTGGACGCAGTGATAGTGCAGGATCCGGGAGTACTTATCAGACTGCATGAGGCGTATCCGGAGCTTTCCCTGCATGCAAGCACACAGATGGCCTTGTTTTCGGGAGAGGATGCCGATCTGCTGGCAAGCTACGGAGTAACGAGGTTCGTCCCGGCAAGAGAGCTTACGATCGACGAGATAATATCCGCCAGAGCCAAGACGGATCTGGAGATCGAGGTGTTTGTCCATGGGGCACTGTGCGTATGCTACTCGGGATGGTGTCTGATGAGCGAGTGTATAGGGGGCAGGAGCGGCAACAGAGGGATGTGCGCCGGACCGTGCAGACTTCCGTATACACGTAAGAATTGCAATGACGGATCAAACGGTAGCTCATATCTCCCGAGATATGAGCTTAATTCATGTGATCAGCAAACCCTGATACATATACCTGAGCTAGTAAAGGCAGGCGTTGACTCCTTCAAGATAGAGGGAAGGATGAAGAGCAGGGAATACGCCGCGTACATGGCTTATCTGTACAGGTATTATACGGATGTATTTCTTGATGAGGGCGAGGAGTACTACTCAGAGCTTGTCGGCAATAATGACAGCAAGCTGCATCGTGACATAAAAAGAGCGATGGATATATATAACAGGGGAGGATTTTTCTCATCCTTCCTCTTTAAAAATGAGGGCGAGAAAACCATTGAGAAAAACGTGCGGGGTCACTACGGCTTATATGTGGGCAGTGTGAAAAAGCGCATCAAAGCATCCGGAAAGCCGGGGGTCATCATAGGTCTTACGGAGGAGGTAAAGCCACAGGATATATTGGCGATAAGAAACGATGCCGGTGAAACGGTATACGAGTTTACGGCATCGGATAATACTGCGGTGGACGAGTATACAGTCAATATCGGACACAGCAATGTAAAGGTCGGGGACAAAGTATACCGTACCAAAAACAAAGCTCTGCTTGATGAGATCGACAGAACGATAGATGATGCCATGGACGCCATGGATGTAGAGCTTGATTGTGTCTGGACGGGGCGTATAGGCGAGAGCGCGAGTCTTGAAATAAGCGGAAGGATGCCTGATATATCTGCCTTAGCAACAGGCGATGCCAAACAGGATACGGATGATATCGTAAGAGTTGTTGTCACGGGAGATGTCATCAGCAGGGCAAAGTCGAGACCGGTCGATGACAAGACCGTAACGGACAAGCTGTCAATGCTTGGAGGAAGCGGCTACAGCTTCAGGTCGATATCGGTCGATATGGATGAGGACTCCTTCATTCCCATAAAGTCCATAAAGTCATTGAGACGACTTGCCATAGATAGGTGGGAGTCTGAGTTTGCGGACAGATATAAACGCAGATACGCTCGTATACCGGGTGGTGAGACAGACAGGAGTGCTGATAAGGGCTCATATCCGGCGGATATTCCGGTCAAGCCTTATGACAAGCCGGATGATATGGACATATCCGGCAATTGGATAAGCGTCTACGGCATCGAGGAGTTTACGGAGCTTATCAATGATAATAACAGTAACAAATACAGTGTGATCTGTATACGAAGCGAAGGCTTTGATGCTGACGATCTTGACAGGCTCCGCTTATGGAAGCAGGAGAATACCGATATAAGCGCGGCAGATGCCGGATCACGACCAAAGCTTGCAATATCGCTTCCGAGACCGTTCCACGGCAGAGTTCGGGATATTTATATGGAAAAATATGACAGTAGAATAAGAGAGCTTTGTGATATTTTTATAGTAAATTCCATGGCGAGTCTGGTCTATAAAAATAAATATCTGCCAGATATTCCCGCATATGCGGATGAGAATATGTATATGACCAACAGGCTTGCCGAAAGGTTTTACAGGGAACAGGGAGTGCGTAAGCTCCCGGGACATATGACCGGCAAAAAAACAGTTATGACTAGTATCCATAAGATCGATGAGGGTGTGATAGCAACGCCCAAGGGGGACAGATTCAGGGTTTGCAAACCGAAGGCATACGACTACAGGATAGTATATTATGAGCAGATCGGTGTGAAGTGAGAGGATGATTCATATGAACAGGTTTAAGGAGC
>DMLD01000097.1 GCA_003453515.1 Lachnospiraceae bacterium | reverse complement strand
GAAACGCTTTAATCAGCGTTTCCCTTATTGTATCATCGATTCGAGACAGATTTGTATTTGGGGGTGTAGTCTTGAATAACAAAAACAAAAGGCGAAGACGCAGAACCAGTCTGTATCTTGTCGTGGTTCTTGTGATAATATTTGTTGTGACCATGGGAGTTCACGGCATGAATCTGTCTGCCGATTGCGACAAGCTCAGTGCCGAGCAGACGGAGCTCGAGACCAGAAAGAAGGAACTCGAGGAAGAGCGTGAGGAGATAAAAAACCGTTCGGAGTATATGAAGACGGATGCTTACATCGAGGATGTAGCCAGAGAGAAGTTCGGGCTGGCTTACGATGATGAGATCATCTTCAAGGCTGCCGAGTCGGAGTGATTGTATTGGGGAGTCTGAGGTGAAGGTCGATCTGAGAAGACGATTTGAAGACTATTGTGACAGAGAGAGTCTGATATGGGACGGACAGTCCCTGCTTATCGGTTTATCCGGTGGCGCAGATTCTGTCTGTCTTTTTAATTTATTGACAGATATTTCAGCAAAAAGAAATCTAAAGCTTACCGCGGTGCACGTCCATCACGGTATCAGAGGGAGCGAAGCCGACAGGGATGCCGGGTTTGCAAGAGAGATGGCGCATGACAGGGGAGTTGATTTTGTTCTGAAGCATGTGGATGTTCCCGGATATGTGAGGGAGCACGGGCTCTCCGAGGAGGAGGCTGCCAGACGGCTCAGGTACGAGGCACTTGACGAGGTGCTTGCCGAGGTTGGCGCTGATGCCATAGCGCTGGCGCATCACAGGGACGATCAGACCGAGACCATCCTTATGAATCTTTTCAGGGGTACGGGACCGGTCGGGCTTATGGGGATGAGACCCGTGAGCGGGTCAAGGATAAGACCTCTGCTCTTTGCCACAAAAAAAGATATATTGGATCACTTGAAAAAGGAAAATATAACTTTTGTGGAAGATTCGACTAATTTTGAACCGGATCATACGAGAAACAGGATACGGCACGAGCTTATCCCACTGATGAACGAGCTGTACAACGAGGCGGGATCGCGTGTGGCAGCCATAGCAGATGACATCGCGTGCTGGTATAATTTCGTGAGAGAAAAAACAGATGAGGCAAGAGCGCTGGCAGACTGCGAGAAGGGAACTATCCCGAGAGAGGTATATCTTTCCCAGCCCGAGGCGGTGCGCATCGAGTGGATCAGGGAGGCAGTAGCGGAGGTGATCCCCGGAAGGAAGGACGTAAAGAGGGAGCACTACAATGCGATAAGGGAGCTGATCGAAGACGATGTCTCGGGAAGAAAGATCGACCTTCCGTCCGGCATCAAAGCGGTGAGGACATATGCCGGACTGTCGCTCGAGAAGTCAGACAATGAGGCAGGGGAGCTGCCTGCCGGCAAGCCCGACACGGAACCGGACAAGGGGATACCTCTAGCCATACCCGGTGAGACATGCATACAAACAAAGGACGGAATTATGCGTTTTTACGCCGAATTGGTCGATGTTGATATTTTTAATCAGAAAAAACATGATTTTTCTGAAGAAAAAGACTATACTAAATTCTTCGATTATGATAAAATAGAAAACGATGTGTTGTTGCGCTACCCCGCAGAGGGTGACTACTTTGTGATGGATGCACAGGGAAGGAAAAAGCTGCTTGGCAGATTTTTCATAGACGAGAAGGTGGAAAAGAGCTTAAGGAGGGTCACACCGGTGATCGCTGACGGGTCACATATCATGTGGGTGTTGCCGCATCGTATGAGTGAGATGTATAAGGTTGGGGAAACGACGGAAAGGGTTCTAAAGATAACACGATCGGAAAGGAATGCAATATGAGAGAGACCATCATCAAGCGGATTGGTGAAGAAGAGATCATATCCAGGATAAAGGAGCTTGCTCAGGAGATAAACCGTGACTATGAGGGGAAGAAGCTCCATATGGCATGTGTGCTGAAGGGCGGGGTATACTTTGCGTGTGAGCTGTCACAGCATCTGACCATGCCCGTGACGATAGATTTTATGAGTCTTTCAAGCTACGGAGACGGGATGACATCACAGGGAGTCATAACGCTTAATCAGGATCTGACACAAAACATAGCCGGAAAGCATGTGCTTTTGGTCGAGGACATCATCGACAGCGGACGGACGCTTTTCTACGTGGAGAACATGCTGAACAAAAGAGAGCCGGCAAGCCTCGAGGTGTGCTCGCTGCTTGATAAGCCGTCAAGACGCGAGGCTGATGTAAGGATCAACTACGTCGGATTTTCCATAGATGATTATTTTGCCGTGGGATACGGCTTGGATTATGCACAGAAATATCGCAATCTTCCATACATAGGAGAATTGCAGTTCAAGGAGGATTAGCACACAATGAGTTCAAGAGGATACGGGTTTTTGATCCTGGTCGTGGCGGTGGTAGCGATACTTGTGGGGACATCGCTGTACAACGGCAGGATAGACAAGGACAATTACACCTACTCGCAGTTTGAGCAGGATATGAAAAATAAAAAGGTGACATCAGTCGTAGTCAGACAGAATTCCGAGGTGCCCACGGGACGCCTCGTCATCAAGCTTAGCACGGGCGTGGAGCAAAACCTATATGTGACGAACGTGACACAGACGGTCGAAGAGATGAAGACTGCGGGAGTATCGGATATACAGATCGAGGATGTTGACAGAACTCCGTGGTATCTGCAGATACTTCCCTACCTGTTCGGATTTGTGATGCTACTTCTGCTGTTCTCTATGATGAGCGGGCAGGGAGCTGGAAGCGGCGGAGGCGGTGCTTCCATGATGAACTTCGGCAAGAGCCGCGCAAGGATGATGTCGCCGGATGACAAGAAAAAGAAGACCTTTGCCGATGTGGCGGGTCTGTATGAGGAAAAGGAGCAGCTGGAGGAGGTGGTCGACTTTCTCTCAGCGCCCGATAAGTACACGAAGCTCGGGGCAAGGATCCCCAAGGGTATCATACTTGTCGGTCCTCCGGGAACCGGTAAAACACTGCTTGCGAAGGCAGTGGCAGGAGAGGCCGGAGTACCGTTTTTCAGCATATCGGGTTCAGACTTTGTGGAGATGTTTGTCGGAGTCGGCGCCTCCAGAGTCAGAGACCTCTTTGAGGCAGCCAAGAAAAACTCCCCCTGTATCGTGTTCATAGACGAGATCGATGCGGTCG
>DMLD01000058.1:316-5711 GCA_003453515.1 Lachnospiraceae bacterium | reverse complement strand
CAGAGTGTTGATTTTTGAGGCTTTTATTTCGATTTCGCTGATTGCATTTTTATAGAAATGATGTTACAATGAAAAAAATCGCTGTTAACAGGGTTGCCAGGTAACCCGGAATGAGAGGTGGGTATGAAGACGTTTAATGTAAATACGATAAGAGATCCGAAGGTGTTTGAAGACAACCGTCTTCCGGCGCACTCGGATCATGTTGTTTATGCAAATAAGGACGAGTGCAGATACGGATACAATTCTCTGCGTCAGAGCTTAAACGGTGTTTGGAGATTCAGGTATTCGAAAAATATAAACGAGGCAAAGGACGGCTTTTGGGAAAGGGATTATGACATATCCGGCTGGGATATGATCAGAGTTCCCGCGCACATACAGATGGAGGGCTACGGACAGCCCCAATATGTCAACAATCAGTACCCGTGGGACGGGAGTGAGTACATAAAGCCCGGAGAGATACCGGAGAGATATAATCCTGTCGGCGACTACACCTTAGATTTTACCGTAGACAGGGACTGGTTAAACGACAGAGTGTGCATCTCATTTCAGGGAGTTGAGAGCGGCTTCGCCCTGTGGGTAAACGGAAGCTATGTGGGTTACTCCGAGGGGTCGTTTGATCCTGCGGAGTTTGAGCTTAGCCCATTTTTATCAGAGGGCGTGAACCGTCTTGCGGTAAGGGTATTTAAGGTAACATCGTCAAGCTGGTGCGAGGATCAGGATTTTTTCAGATTCTCGGGGATATACCGCGATGTGTATCTGTACCGCATGGTAAAGACCTATATCACTGATATATCGATCGTGCCTGCTTTGGATGAGACCCTTGATAGTGCGAGGCTGATGATAAGCGGATCGGCTGTGGGTGAGGGGAGCGTATCCTTTAAGCTTTATGAGCCGGTCGGCGATAGAGGTGAGTATATAAGGAGCGTAAAGGAAGGATATATCGAGGCGGGCAAAGAGGTCATCTCGGATTCCATCAGGATAAATGAGGGCGAGCTTAAGGGAGAGTATGCCATAAGCGCCCCAAGACTGTGGAGCGCCGAGGATCCGTATCTTTATATACTGGAAATGAGTGTATATGATCTGCAGGGGAACGAAACATCATTTATAAGACAGCTTGTGGGCTTCAGGCGTTTTGAGATGAAGGACGGTATCATGATGCTCAACGGTAAGCGCATTGTCTTTAACGGCGTAAACCGTCATGAGTTCAATTCCGACACCGGCAGGGTCCCTGATATCGATATATTGGAAAAGGATCTCAGGCTCATGAAGTCTCACAATATAAATGCCATCAGGACGTGTCACTATCCCGACGACTCGGCTCTGTACAGGCTGTGTGACATATACGGGATCTACATGATCGCGGAGAACAATATGGAAACTCACGGTACGTGGGACGCTTACCTTCAGAAAAAAAGGCCGAAGGAGTATGTGGTTCCCGGAGATCACGATGAGTGGATGCCGATGATGCTTGACAGGGTAAACTCGTGCTATCAACGCGACAAGAACCATCCCGCGATACTCATATGGTCCTGCGGCAACGAGTCCTACGGAGGCAAGGTCATATATGAGATGAGTAAGACCTTTAAGAGGCTTGATCCGCACAGACTTGTTCACTATGAAGGGATATTCTGGGACAGATCGTATCCGGACACATCGGACATGGAATCACAGATGTATACTAATGTGGCCGATGTGGAGGCATTTTTAAAGGAGAACAAGGATAAGCCGTTTATCATGTGCGAGTACACACATGCCATGGGAAACTCGTGCGGAGGTATGCACAAGTATATAGAACT
This sequence comes from Lachnospiraceae bacterium, assembly GCA_003453515.1. Classification (GTDB taxonomy): domain Bacteria; phylum Bacillota; class Clostridia; order Lachnospirales; family Lachnospiraceae; genus Eubacterium_F. Next base: position 3,915 of record DMLD01000058.1, on the reverse strand, counting down.
TTCCGAAAGGGAGATGAGGTTTCAGGGAGGCTTTATCTGGGATTGGGTAGATCAGACGATCGTAAAAAAAGACAGATATGGCGTAGAGAGATATGCGTATGGTGGTGATTTTGACGAAAGACCTCACGACGGAGATTTTTCCGGAAACGGAATCATATACGGAAGCAGAGAAGTCTCGCCGAAGATGCAGGAGGTGAAGTATAACTACAGAACCATCAAAGCGTATACATCCGATACGGGCTTTGAGATATGGAATAAAAATCTCTTTATAAATACGGATGTGTATGATGCTTATGCGGTACTGAGAAAAGACGGCCACAGTGTACTTAAGGTTTCAATGGATATATCAGTAGAGCCGCTTGAAAAGAAAAAGTATGATTATCCCGATGAGCTCATGGACTATATAAGGAAGGACAGGGAGGTTGCTTCCAAAACGGGAGTTGGTCATGAGTATGCCATAGATATAGTTTTTGAGCTTACTCAAGATGAGATATGGGCGTCTGAAGGTGAAGAAGTGTCATTCAGCCAGCATATATTCAAGGCAGATGTCGACTCACCTTACAGATGGTCTCGCGGGATCGTTGGTTGGTATGATCCGGCTGATCCTGCAGATCTGTGCTCACCTGAAGGCACAGGTTACTTAACAGCCATGAACGACAATAAGTGTCCCCAATTAAAGATCGTGCGTGACAATCAGAATATAGGTGTGTACGGCAGGGATTTCTCCGCCATGTTTTCCGCGCTGTTATGCGGTATGATCTCGTACAGATACGGCGGTGTCGAGATGCTGAAAACCATACCCATGCCGAATTTTTGGAGGGCACCTGTAGATAACGACTACGGCAATCTCATGCCAAAGCGTATGGGACAGTGGAAGCTTGCAAGCATGTATATAACCGGGAAAAATGAGGACAAATTCCAGGATACTTATCCTGTCATTGAAGAGTCTGACGGATCAGTGTCGCTTACATATACATACTATATGCCGACTGTACCTGAGACCGTATGTAAGGTATGCTACAGAGTATATCCGGATGGAACCGTAGAGACTACACTTTCATATGATGCTGTAAAAGAGCTTGAGGATATGCCGGAGTTTGGAATGATGTTTAAGCTGGACGCTGATTATAACAGACTGACATGGTACGGATATGGTGAGGCCGAAAGCTATGTTGACAGAAATGAAAGCGGAAGACTCGGTGTGTGGAGTGCAGATGTAAGGGATCAGTTTGCAAAATACCCACTGCCTCAGGAGAGCGGAAACCACATGGGCGTCAGGTGGGCAACAATCACTGACAGACGCGGAAGAGGAATGCAGTTCTCGGGAGACGGTATGAATCTCTCGGCGCTTCCGTGGACACCGCATGAGATAGAAAATGCCGCCCACGATTACGAGCTGCCGCCCATACATTACACGGTCGTCAGAGCCGCTTTGGCTCAAACCGGCATAGGTGGAGACGACAGCTGGGGTGCTCGTGCTCTTCCCGAATACGAGTTTAAGGCTGAGGGGCATATGTCATTTACATTCTCATTTAAAGGGATTTAAGTAAATCTTCATCCTCGTTCAGACGATCTCCCGCGGTAGCAAGCATCAGCTTGATACGGTTCAGCTGGTTGACCTCACTTGCTCCGGGGTCATAGTCGACAGCGACTATGTTGGCTCCCGGGAATGCCTTTCTGAGCTGCTTTATCACGCCCTTTCCGACCACATGATTCGGCAGACAGCCAAAGGGCTGTGTGCAGACGATGTTTGGCACACCGGAATGCAGAAGCTCTATCATTTCTCCGGTCAAGAACCAGCCCTCACCGGTCTGGTTACCCTGAGATACAAACGGAGCGGCATAGTCCACAAGGGTGTAGATATCCGGCGGCGCATCAAAGCGCTTGCTCTCCTTGAGAAGCTTTATCATCGGACGGCGGTATTTTTCAAGAGCCCAGTTCGCAAGCTCACCCAGCATCTTGCCGGATGCCGAGTGTCCGAGGTGTTCGGCCTGGAACACCGAATCTATGGCACTGTACATGAAGAAGTCGAGCATATCGGGAACGACAGCCTCGGCGCCCTCTTTTTCAAGAAGATCCACCACATAGTTGTTGGCAGCCGGAAGATACTTAACGAGTATCTCGCCGACCACACCTACTCTCGGTCGTCTCACCGAATCATCAAGCTCTATCGTATCAAAATCATGGATTATACCGGCAAGATTTCTCTTAAACCTTGCATGGTTAGGCTTCTCGGCTTCGGCTATACACTCGGGAAGCCATTTTTGATGAAGAGCCTCGACCGATCCCGGCACCTTCTCATATGGTCTTGTGCGATATATGACTCTCATGAAAAGATCGCCGTAGATGAGCGCGTGTATTGCACGCTTCAAAAGCCCGTAGCCTATGTTGAAGCCCGGGTTTGACTCTACGCCGGCACTTAGCGAGATGACGGGGATCTGTGACATCCCTGCCTTTCTCAGAGCCCTCCTGATGAAGCCTATGTAGTTGGTCGCGCGGCAGCCACCGCCGGTCTGTGTGATGATCAGAGCCGTGCGGTCGAGATCGTACTCGCCCGAAAGCAAGGCCTTCATAAACTGTCCGACTACCAAAAGAGAGGGGTAGCAGGCGTCGTTATTTACATATTTCAGACCGTAGTCAAGCTCGCCTACTCCGCTCGGAAGTATCACGAGGTTGTAGCCGCACGCCCTGAGTGCAGGCATCACGATGTCAAAGTGTATGGGTGACATCTGCGGTGCGAGTATGGTGTATTCCTTTTTCATTTCCTTGGTGAATACGACCCTGTTGTACGAGGCGTCGTTTATCGTCCGTTCAAAGCCCTTTCTCTTGCGGTCCTTGACGGCGGATATAAGTGAGCGGATACGTATACGGGCAGCGCCGAGGTTATTTACCTCGTCTATCTTGAGTACGGTACATATCTTTCCGGAACCTGTGAGTATGTCGTTTACCTGATCCGTGGTTACGGCGTCAAGTCCGCATCCGAAGGAGTTCAGCTGTATCATTTCGAGATCGTCCCTTGTGCGCACATATGTGGCTGCGGCGTAGAGACGGGAGTGATACATCCACTGGTCAACGGCTATAGTAGGTCTGTTGATCTTGGCCAGATGAGATATGGAGTCCTCGGATAAAACAGCTATACCATAGGAGGTTATAAGCTCGGGGATACCGTGATGTATCTCGGGGTCTATGTGATACGGACGACCCGAGAGAACGATACCCATGGCGTTATGCTCCTCGATCCAGCGAAGGACCTCCTCGCCCTTTCGGCGTATATCCTCGCGTGTCGCTTCAAGCTCCAGCCATGCCTTGTGAGCGGCTTCCCTGATCTCCGCCGTGGGAATGGAGTTTTCCTTTCCTATAAACTTCACCAGCTCGCCGGTTATTGCCTTTTCGGATTCGAAGCTCAAAAACGGGTTCTGGTAGGTTATATTCGGATCGGCAAGCTCCTCGACATTATTCTTGATATTTTCACCGTATGAGGTGACTATCGGACAGTTGTAGTGGTTTCCCGATCCCTCAAATTCGTTTCGCTCAAACGGAACGCAGGGGTAGAAGATGTAGTTGACATCCTTTTTCAAAAGCCACATTATATGTCCGTG
>DMLD01000058.1:0-173 GCA_003453515.1 Lachnospiraceae bacterium | reverse complement strand
AGCACGACCTGATATCCCAGCTCCGTGAAAAATGTAAACCAGAACGGATAGTTTTCATACATGTTAAGGACTCTGGGAATACCGACTCTTCCTCTGTAGGCATGGTCTGCCGTGAGCGGCTTATAGTGTGTAAACAGCCTCTTGTTCTTGTACTCGTAGAGGTTAGGTATATC
>DMLD01000032.1 GCA_003453515.1 Lachnospiraceae bacterium | reverse complement strand
GCTGCTGTAAGCTTGTTGGCGATGCAGCTGTCAGGAAAACAACGTAATTATGATAAGTGATCCGTAGGAGGAAACCATGAGTGATGAGAGAACCCTGATATTGGGACTTGATCTGTGTGACGAGACTACACAGCTTGCGGTATATGACCGTGAGCTGATGGAGCCTGTGCTCATGGGGCAGTCCGAGGAAAATCCGGATGCGCTGATCGAGACTGCGGTCAGCTTCGAGAGCAGGGATCCGATCACGGGCTTTTTGGAGAATGTGAAAAGCGGCAAGAGCGTCATCGACGGGAACAAAAAGGTGAAACCGGAGAGGGTGCTGGCTTATTTTTTGAGAAAGACACTATCGCTTACGAGGATGCGTTATCCCGGTGAAAAGATAAAAATGCTCGTGATAACCGTTCCAGATATGGACAAGGAATATGTGGACAGGATATACGAGTCGCTTAAGCTGATCGGACTCGAGAACGACAGAGTGAAGATCATAGATCACAAGAGAAGCTACATGTACTATGTCCTCTATCAGAAGAAGGAACTCTGGGCGTCGGATGTCGGGCTTTTCGACTACGACGGGAAGCACCTGATATACAGGCAGCTCCAGGTCGACAGGACGCACAATCCCGCGCTGGTCGGCGTCAAGCACAAGGATTATACGGATGCGTTTGCCGTCGACGAAGCCGATGCGGACGACAAGAAGGGAGATTTCCTCTCGGATGAGCTGATAAGCATAGATGATGAGACATCGGCTCTCGCGCCCAAGGGTGTCGTGTTTGAAAACATAGTGAAGTCCGCGCTGCGCGGTCAGTATGTCTCGTCGCTGTTTATGACGGGAGAGGGCTTTGAGAGCGAGTGGGCAGACGATGTCTTTCCGAGACTGGCGGTCGGGAGAAGGCTTTTCAGAGGAAGAAATCTCTATGTGAGCGGTGCGGTCTACGCCGCGAAGGAGTTCGGTGACAAGAAAAGGCTCGAGGACTATGTGGTGTTCTCGCCGGATATGGTGCCGGTCAGCCTGACGATGGAGGTCTATCAGGACGGGAAGACCGTGGATCTGGAGCTTGCGAGAGCGGGAGACCCGTGGTTCGAGGTCGACACCGAGGTGGATCTGATACCCGACGGGGATACCGAGATAGTACTCAATTCGAAGCCCGTGTTTGAGGGCGAGTCGAAAAAGCTGATGCTCGACATCTCGCCTGTAATCGGGAAAAATAACCGCATGACCAGACTTGGGCTGCGGGTCAGGTTTGAGGATGCGAAAACTGCTATTTTTACAATACGTGATAAGGGCTTTGGTGAGATCATGCCGGGGACCGATCGTGTATGGGAGGAGACGGTAAAGTGTTTATAAGATGTTTCGGTAAGGTCGCGGATGAGCCCTATATCATGCCCTATACGGGAGCGAAGGTCTACTCACTCGAGGAGCTTTGCTATTATATAGGAAACAATATCTACACCATAACGGAGGAATTTTTCACCTATCCGCTCACCGTGTGGCTTAGAGACATGGCGGATCAAAAGGTCATAGCCGACAAGCTCGAGACCATGATCAGGAACCAAAACAAGCTTAAGGATATGGTCGTGACCATACTGTGCGCGTGCGACTACTACAAGGAGGGCGAGATCAGGGAGCTGATCAGGATCATCGACGAGATAGTGAGCATGCCTCTGCACGAGAAGAGAAAAATACGCGCCGATAACTACATGAGGGCAGGGCTGTACGCCAAGAGCGTGATAGCATACAGAAAGCTCCTAAACGGTGCCTATGCGGCAAGCTTCACTCCTGAGAGCTACGGAAATATCCTGCACAACCGCGGGATCGCGCTGTTTTACACGGCTTCGTTCGAGGAGGCGGCGAGGGATTTCAAGGAGGCGTATTCGAGAAACCACAGAGCGGAATCCCTGAACCACTACCTCTATCTGCTGCTGATGCAGGGCAAAAATGACGAGTTCGAGAGGGAGTGCATCGTGCACGGCATGAACAATGCCCAGCTGGAAGCCATCAGAACAAGATTTAACGACGCGAAGGCCAAGGTAAGCACGAGGCGAGTAACAGATGATGAGATAGAAAAATATAAAGAGGATTTGAGAAAGGCGGCAGGAAGTGCGGTTTAAATTGTTCGGGTTTGGCAAGCGAAGAAAAAAACGCGCCCCTGATCCGGAGGAGCTCTCCCAGGATCTGAATGAGGAGCGCAAAGCCGAATCAGCCGAAGTAGAGCAGATAATAAAGGACAAGGTCTACTTCGAAAAAGAAAATGTAGATTTAAAAGACCGTCAGGCTCGTCTTTCTTATCTGGAGCGCTTGCGGGATACGATCATGGAAGCGAGACGCTCCTGTGAGGAGGTTAAATTTGAATATGGCAGAGTGACCTCTTATCTGAAGGACATCCAGCTGATCGATCAGGCGCCCACGGATGAGAAGGTCGCCATATACGAAAGCGCAAAAAGGATCGTCGAGCTGACCGAGATGCGGCGGACGATAAGGAACAAAAGATATCAGATAACCGAGAGTCAGCGAAAGTCGCTTGATCGCTTTGAGGACGAGGTAAACACCGATATAAAGAAGCTTCTCGAATACGAAGATCTACAGGTGAAGATCCACAACGATCTGCGCAGGCTCAACGGCGAGAAGGCATTTTTATCAAGTGACAAGATAGAGATAAACAAAAGGCAGAAGACACTCAGATCCATCAGCAAGGCTCTGGCTGTCATACTTGTGATAGTGGCGATAGCGCTCGGAGTGCTGCTTGGAGTGTGGCAGGTGGACATCACGGTGCCGTTTATCGCGACCGTGGCGTTTGCATCCATCGTGACGGCTCTGATCATGTCGGAATCGCGGAAAAACCGGATGGAGATGGTCGTCCTCGAAAAGAAGCAGGCAAAGGCGGTCTCGCTGACCAATACGGTAAAGATCAAGTACGTAAACAATGTGAGAACGCTCGAGTACATGACGGCAAAGTATCATGTGAGAAATGCCACTGAGCTCGATTACGTCAACAATCAGTATTCCCAGGCAAAGAGAGAGTGGGCGAGACAGCGCGAGGGAACGATCCAGATAGAGCAAAACCACGAGATACTCATAGGGACACTTAGGAGCATAGGTGTCAGGGATCGCGAGATTTGGTTCTCACAGGCGAAGGCGCTCATCGATCCCGCTGAGATGGTCGAGGTGAGGCACGATCTCAACGTCCGCAGGCAAAAGCTCAGAGAACAGCTTGATTACAACACCGGAGTGATGACGGAGTGCCTCAACGAGATGGACAGGATCCGCATGAAAAAGCCCGAATACGAGGCGGACGTCGAGCGTGTACTGGGACAGATACAGGATATTCCTAAGTAGTGTTCCTAAATAAGATGGGAGGAAACGATGAAGCTTATTGATCTGCATATGCATTCCACGTGCTCGGACGGTACCGATACGCCGACAGAGCTGGTCAGACTCGCGCTCGAGAAAAATCTCGTAGCGATGGCTGTTACCGATCACGACACGGTCGCGGGTGTGGCTGAGGCGATGGAGGCGGCAAAGGGCAAACCCATAGAGGTTATCCCGGGAGTCGAGATCTCATGTGAATACGTGATCCCACCAAGTGCAGGCAATCCTTCGAGAAAAAAGGAGATACATATTCTTGGATACAACATGGATATAGAAAATAAACCGCTGTTGGATGCGCTGACCTTTGCGAGGGAGGAGCGCGACAACCGCAACAAAAGGATGTGCGAGAATTTTTACAATGCGGGCTACACCATGATCACCTACGAAAACCTGTTGGAGCGGTTCGGAAACGTGACTATAGCGAGACCGCATTTTGCAAGGCTGCTTATGGAGGGCGGCGTGGTCCCGTCGATAAGCGCCGCATTTGAAAAGGGACAGCTTTTGTCGGATACCTCGCCTCTCTACGTGCATAGGACATACCTCACGCCCGAGCAGGGGATAAAGGCGATCCTCGGGGCCGGTGGAAAGCCGGTGCTGGCGCATCCGATGATATACAAGATGAGCGTGTCGGAGATACACAGGATGCTCGGCGAGCTCGTCGGGTTCGGCATACAGGGCGTAGAGGCGCTCTATTCGAGAAACAAGGGAACTGACGAGGCGTTTGTCAGAAAGCTCGCCAAGGAGTTCGGGCTCTTCATCACGGGCGGCACGGATTATCACGGGAAAAATAAACCCGACCTCGAGATCGGATGGGGAGAGGGAGATCTGAGGATACCGGTGATGCTGCTTGACAACATAAGATAAAGGGTTATTGTGAGGCGACAGTCGTTAATAGTAGCAAAATACTTATTCAGACAGATATTACTTATCAATATTTGATTTTTAAAATAAGTTGTGATAGAATAGGGGTTCGGTGAGAAGAAAAGACAGTGGGAGGGTGTCACGCACCCGCAATTCACGTGCGAGCCTGCCGTAAGCGGCGGACTCATACAGAAGGAACCGGTGATTTATATGAGAAGAGGAAGAAAAGCGGCACTGTGGCTGGCGATGTGCCTTGCCCTGGCGGCAGTCTTTCAGGGAAGCGTGGCAGGAGCTGCGACCGATATGTCGGATGTCGCGATAGAAATGGCTGCTGCCGACGGAAAGAGAGACCTTGCCGATGAGGGCGGAGAGCCCGCGGCGGAGGCTGCTACAGAGGGAGCCGCTACAGGCAGGATAAGAAATGTATATCTGCACAACAAGGACAATATCATACCCGCCGACTACGACAGAGAGTTTTTCCGCGTCGGAGATCACGGCGTATTGACCTTCTCGGGAGAGCACATAGACAATATGGCACCGGGAGCGCCGTCCAGCGCCATCGAGGGGATGAAGAGCTTTGAGAGCGGCGACAGCTACGAGGGGACCGAGATCAGCTATTCGGTCGACAAGCCGGAGATACTGACGATAGACAAGACCAACCATCTGTACAGGATACTTGCCGGCGGTGAGGCGACAGTGATCATCACGGCAAAGATAAAGGTGGAGGATCCGACCGAGAGCACGGGCTACAGAGAAGAGAGGTGGCTTGCCAAGTTTACCTTCATCATCATGGGTGATGCGAGAGGGACATCTCTCTCCAAAAAGACAGTGACCACCTACATGGTGTACGATACCATAGGCGCTGCGGATGTGGAGCTTATCGATTGCCCGGATCTTAAGTACTACAGCTTTGACTACAGGTCGTCCAACTCGGAGATGCTGGTCGATGTCTCGCTCGACCCTATAGATAAGAAGATACATATACAGTCCTATGTAGAGGGAACCTCGACGATAACCCTCATACTGAACGGCAGCGAGCTAAAGCTTAAGTTTATAAATAAGCTGACAAGCATAAGCACGGATCATCATGTGATGGATGTCGGGGACGATTTTGTGATAAAGATACTGAAATACAAGGGAAGCTTCAAGTGGAGATCGACCAGACCGTCGGTAGCCACAGTCTCAAAGAGCGGTATCGTCAGAGGGAAAAATGTCGGCAACACGGTTGTATATGCTCAGTTCAAGGGACTGACCGGAACTCAGAGGATCGGCTGTGCGGTTTCCGTTGTGAAAAAAGGACACACTAAAGTTCTCAACAAGGCGATAAAGATAGGAGATACCTGCAGCTACTCACAGCCGATGCGCATGCAAAAGGGCTACTACGACTGCAGCTCGTTGGTTTGGCGCGCATATGCGCAGATAGGAAAGTACTTCGGACTGCGAAAGTACGCACCTACAGCTGCCGAGGAAGCAAGATGGTGTGCCGGCAAGGGAAGGATACTCGGCGAGTGGGATTACGGCAAGATACAGGATATGGTGTACCGGCCGGGAGACGTGCTGTTTAGGACAGGCGCGAGAAACGGAAGGTACTTAGGCATATATCATGTGGAGATGTTCGCGGGGTACAAGGTCATCGGCTTTGACGGGGATGAGCCTTTGCTCTCGATGTGTTGGGCAAACAGGCCTGATAACTACTATGAGCCGTGTGGGGATATCTTCGGCAGGCCTTGATGGGTCAAGGGTCTGCCGTGCGGTGTTGGCAGAATGAGTCATATTTGTGCGCCGTGCGGACGCGGTCGGAGCGAGTCCAGAAGTCCAACGCACCGGGCGCAGTCGAAGCTTTTCTCACGACTCGCTCCTGACGGAGTCTCGCTGTGAGAAAACTTCTGCCGCCGGTGCTTGTAGATGCAGGACTCAAAACAAGGTAGCTAGAAGATATTTTTAAGAAGAAAAAATATACTAGCAGTATTAATAAACCTGCCAACGGAGCAGAAATCTGTTAGTTTCTGAGGGACTGTCGAAAGCGTCGGTGCGCAGGCTTGGTATTTTCAAGCCGTGCACCGCTACGGTTTCGAATAGGCGCAAGCGGATCCCGAAGAAACAACAGATTCTGCGGTTGGCTGTGGATGCCTATACACACCGCTACGGTTTCGAATAGGCGCAA
>DMLD01000027.1 GCA_003453515.1 Lachnospiraceae bacterium | reverse complement strand
TCTCTGATCTCCTCGATCTGCTTGGCAGACTCGATCGCAGACATCATCTTCTCAACAATATCGTTGATCTTTTCCATTGCCTGATCCTTATGCTTTCTTGCGATAGCAGCCGACTCCTCTGCCTCCATGTGCTCGGCAGCGACTGTGTTCTCCATCTCCTGCATACTGTCGGCAAACTCGGATATCTGATCGGCAGCAGTGTCAAGATGCTCAACTGCCGTCTCGCTTGTAGCGGAGCACTCCTCCATATTGGCGGATATCCTTGTGATACCGTCATTCATATCGTCGATTGAACCTGCGTTCATGGAAAGCGCTTCATTCAGATCGACACCCGCCGCATTGATATCCTCGGAGGACTTTCCGACCTTTGTCATAAGCTCTCGTATCTGACGCAAAAATGCATTCACGTTATTGGCAATTGTCTCGAACTCATCACCGCTTCTTATCTCGATCTCCTTGGTCAGATCACCCGATCCGTCCGTGAGATCACTTATCTTGGAGTTGAGCTTGACAAATCTGCTCTTCATCGCGATAGCAAGCAGGATAACGACACAAAGTCCTACCAACAGAACTATGCCGCACACAACAAATATCGTGATAAGAAGTGATCTGGTCTGCTCATTTACCCAATCCATGCTTATGTCGACCACGGCAAGACCGACAACAGAGCCATCCTCAGCCTTCACCGGTGAATAGCAGCTTATATGCTCACCCCATTCATCCGTATAAGGCTCACCTGACGTAGTCTCGCCTGCATAAGCGTTATCAAGTGCCTCTCCCGAATCATCGAACTCATCACCCGCTACACCGGGCTCCTCCGGATCGGAATCGACTATATATACATAACCGCCGGCATCATTCTTCTTGATGGTATAGACGTATTCGACCCCGCCGTTTTCAAGAAAAAGGCTCAGCTGCTCATGAACCTTTAAATACGCCTCACTCTCCTGATCGCCATCAGTCACCTGACTGAGTGCATCAGCATCCACTGTCGCCCCGACACATCTTACGATATCCTCTGCACTTGTTCTGATCCTCTCGTCAAGCATTGAGAACGATCTGTTGTAAATGACCACACCAAGAACAGCATCCGACACCAAAAGAAGTATCACAAGTACGATTATCATCTTCAGTGACATACTGATTTTACGAACCTTCATAAACCGATCCCCCTTAATTGATATTTCATCTGAATAATTTTAACACAAAAATAATAAAAAAACAAGCAATTTATACAACGATTTTATATTTTTTTTCAAGCCTCAGCCATATCTTCATGATCGGATAATACAGGAAGAACAGGAATAAAAATGTAGTTACGGCAAATACGAGATCAAACGGCAGACCCGCGAGATATACTCCCGCTATCCCCTCTGTGGTCACGTCATCACCCAACGCGAAAAACAGTGTATTTGCATCCACTATAAGACCGTATATCAGTAAAACCGCAAAGAAGCCATAGACAGACAGCGCCACTCTCCTTCCCGCAGACACCTCTTTTCCGGAAAACAGGGCTCCCGCCGTAAACCCAATCACTCCCATCGCAAACATCTGAAACGGGGTCCACGCTCCCTGCATGAAATAAAAATTGGACAAAAACATCGACATGGCTCCGGTAACAAAGCCTGCCTCCTTTCCGAGAGCGACCCCCGAGAGAATGACTATCGCCGCGACGGGTTTGACCTGCGGGACCGGTGAGAGAACTATCCTCGAGAGTATCCCGATCACGGTAAAGATCGAGATGCAGATGATATAGGCAGCGTTATCCTTTTTTCCCTCATAGGATAAAAAGCCTCCGGTCAGCCCCGTCAATATCACGGCAAGACTTATAAGATAATAGTGCTCTCCCTTTAGGACTACGCTCCCGTACACTATAAGTCCGACCATGACGATACCGCAAATAACATTTTTCATTTATATAAATTCTCCTGCCGTATTGCTCTTAAGGAAGCACTTATCAAGGTGTTTCCTTAAGGATAGGTTCACCCCCTACCATATAAGAGTATAGACAAATCATCACAAAAAATCAAGCCGACTTGCAAATTGATCTCCCGTGTGGTAACATATTATCATGGTTTAAGGAAATGTTGTATTCACCGTATTTACAGAATGAGAGGTATGACATGCAGGAAAACAAACAGCTGAGCCAATGGATCGAAGAAAGTAACTACATAGTATTTTTCGGAGGTGCGGGCGTTTCCACCGAGAGCGGCATCCCCGATTTCAGAAGTGTTGACGGACTGTACAATCAGCAGTACAAGTATCCGCCGGAGACCATGCTCTCGCACTCATTTTTCATGAAGGAGCCGGAGGAGTTTTTCAGGTTTTACAGCAACAAGGTGCTGGCTCCGGATGCCGAACCCAACAACGCCCACTTAGCGTTGGCTTCACTTGAAAGGAAGGGAAAGCTGAAGGCAGTCATTACGCAAAACATCGACGGTCTGCATCAGAAGGCTGGAAGCAGTGAGGTGCTCGAGCTGCACGGCTCCGTCCTCAGAAACTACTGCATGGGCTGTGGCAGAGCATATGATATAAACGATATAATCAAAAAGATCGATGATGAAGGCATCCCCTACTGCGACGACTGCAAAAAGATCATAAAGCCCGATGTCGTGCTGTATGAGGAGGGGCTCGATCAGAGTATACTTAGCCGCTCCATCGAGCACATTACCAAGGCTGACATGCTCATCATAGGCGGGACATCACTGGTCGTATACCCTGCCGCAGGGCTGATCGACTACTACCGCGGCGACAAGCTTGTACTTATAAACAGGGATGCCACGTCCAGAGACTCCGCGGCAAACCTTGTGATACATGACTCCATCGGAGAGGTCCTCGCTCCCTATATCTGATAAAAATAATTATTATTGAGAAATGCTTCGGTGCTTTCATACGCCACGAGCCTGCCGTCAAACATCATAGCCATATTATCGGACGATACTGCCGCAAACTCTACATCATGGGTTATCAGCAGTATCGTTTTATTTTTCCGTATCATAGTGTGAAGTATGTCGTTTAGCGC
>DMLD01000077.1 GCA_003453515.1 Lachnospiraceae bacterium | reverse complement strand
GATGGAAGCCTGACGTGCAACATTCTGTCCCTGACCTGCCTGGATAACACATCCCATATAGACATGATCCACCTGCTCAGGCTTTACACCTGCCCTATTGAGAGCCTCCTTGATCACGATAGAACCGAGATCAGCCACCGGGATCGTAGAAAGTGACCCTCCCATAGTGCCGATCGCTGTACGACATGCTCCTGCTAAAACAACCTTCTTTGACATGAAATAGAACCTCCTTATAAGAATATTTGATTTTTAGTTACACAGTTAAAAACTGCTCCAACCCCTGTCACATCGTGCTTTTTTGTCATAAATGTGACACTCTTTCACTATCATAACAAAAATCTTGCGGAATGTCAACGACAAGAGGATAAATTTTATCACTATTATTACTATTAACGGCTTTCACTTCCCGGCAAGCGCTTTGGCAACTATCTCCGGAACCATCTCCGAAACATCGGAGCCATACCTCGCCAGCTCCTTGACTATCGTAGAGCTCAGATACGAGTACTCGAGGGAGGACGTGAAAAATATCGTGTCGATCTCCGGATCGAGCTTCCTGTTCGTCTGGGCTATCTGCATCTCATACTCAAAGTCAGTGACCGCCCTCAATCCCCTGATCAACAGCTTTGCGCCGTTTTCTCTGGCAAAGTTGACGGTGAGCCCGTCAAAGGTCTTTACACTGACATTGTCAAGATGAGCCGTCACCGCACTCAGCATATCGACTCTCTCCTGCATCGAAAAGAGCGGATTTTTCTCGCTGTTTACAAGCACTGCGATTATGAGCTCATCAACGCCCCTTGATGCCCTCTCTATGATGTCAAGGTGACCGTTGGTGACCGGATCAAAGCTTCCGGGATATACTGCTTTCATTAATGATCTCCCTTCAACAAACTATTTATCTCTTGTTTGACCTTCTCCACAGGTGCATCTTCTCCGCCTCTGCTATCAGCTCATCACGGAAATCGGGATGTGCGACCGAGATCAGCTTCTCGGCTCTCTCCCACGCCGAGCATCCCTTGAGGTTCACGATGCCGTATTCCGTGACCACATACATCACACAGGGTCTCGGATCGGTCACTACCGAACCGTCGGCAAGTGTCGGACGGATACGCGAGACTGTCTCTCCCTGCTTATTTGTAAAGGTGGACGAGAGGCAGATAAAGCTCTTGCCGCCCCTTGACTTATATGCTCCCAGCACGAAATCAAGCTGACCGCCCGCTCCGGATATATTCTTTGTGCCTGCGGATTCGGCATTTACCTGTCCGTAAAGGTCGATATCGATCGCGTTGTTTATGGAAATGAAGTTGTCGTGTGCACTTATCACATCTATATCATTGGCGTAGTCCACCGGAACACTCATGCACTCCGGATTGTCGTCGAGATAATCATAGAGCTTTTTGGTTCCTGCGGCAAAGGCATAGGTCTGTCTGCCCTTGTTGATATTTTTGCATCTGCCGGTTATCTTGCCCGCCCTTGCCATGTCGACAAATCCGTCAACATACATCTCGGTATGTACACCGAGATCCTTCAGGTCGGACTCCGCGATGAGGGCTCCGACCGCGTTCGGCATTCCGCCGATACCAAGTTGCAGACACGCACCGTCAGGGATCCTCTCTACTATCATCTTTGCAACAGCCTTATCGATATCCGTTGCCTCTCCTCCTGCAGGAAGCTCTCCTATCGGCGGATTCTCGCCCTCGATGATACCGGTCACCTCAGATACATGTATCCTCTCATCAAAACCACCGAGACACCTCGGCATATTTTTATTGACCTCAACATAAACCTTCTTTGATCTGGAGATGGCAGCAGCCAGATGAGACGCGCTCGGTCCGAAATTGAACCACCCGTGCTTGTCCATCGGTGAGACCTGAAAGGCGATCACATCTATATCCTCTTCCATATCCCTGTAGTATCTGGGAAGCTCAGAGTATCTGATCGGTCCGTAAAACGAGAAGCCCTCCGCGATGGCCTTTCTCTCGATCCCTCCCATATGCCATGAGTTCCATGAAAAATGCTCGGCAGGATTCTCAATCTTAAAAATCTCCGGAGCCCACATAAGTATTCCGCCTCTTACCTTGACATCACTAAGCTCCGGCATTCTCCTTGCAAGTGCCTTGTCGAACTCCACACAGGTGTTGGCGCACCATCCGTAGTCGACCCAGCTTCCGTTTGTCACCTGAGCGGCAGCCTCATCAGCGCTCACAAGCTTTTGTTTGTAGATCTCATCATAACTCATAACTCAAAACCTCCCTTTATATATAGCTTTTTATGGATTTATTTAAGCCTGCACACATAAAGTATGCAGGCTTATGATTTCGATCATTGATGACAGTGAACCGTATAAGAAAGGTCGGATCAATAAGCCTTCTCATACGATATATCCAAAATATCAAAATCAGGCTACACCGCTTTTACCGGTAACCTTATCGATAACCTGTTTTGTCAGATCCTCGATCTTTTCGACCTCCTCAAAGAGCTTCTTGGACATATTGGTCTGCTCCTCCTGAGATGACTCCTGCTCCTTGATCTTGTTCTCCATATTATCGATATCGGATTCAAAGCGCTTGAGGATATCAAGTATCTTCTCGGAGGAAGACTTGGTATCTCCCGCAAGAACACCCATCTGGGAAGCGACCACGGCAAAGCCCTTTCCTGCCTCACCGTTTCTTGCTGCCTCGATGGAAGCATTTAGCGCAAGCATATTTGTATTGTTGGAGATCTTTTGTATCTCCTTGGCAAAGGTCTGTATCTCCTTGATATTGCTGACGATCTTCTCTGTCAGCTCCTCGATATACTCGGAAACACTCTTGATGACTTCGCCGTATTTGTCAACCTGCTCCATCTCCGTCTGTACAATCTCAAGGGATTCAAGCAGCTTATCGGAAGCCTCCTTCGTGAAGGTCTCTGTCTCAAGACTGATGGCGATACCCATGGTACCTACGATGTTGTGACCATCCTTGATAGCGATCGTGATCGCTCTGAACGCAAATCCGTACACATCCGCAGGGCATATCTGCTCAAGCTTTTTACCTGTGGTAAAGCTTGTCCACATCGGATCATCATGTGAGAGCTTGTCACCGACCTTGATATCGGCAACCATCTTGTCACCTCTCCAGTAAGCCAAAAACTCCTCACCGTTGGTGATACTCATCATCATGTCGATACCGAGCGCATCCTTGATGACAGGTATGGTCTCAATGTACTTTTGCAACACCTTGTTGTTATTGTTTTCTTCCCCCTCAAAAAAATCTGCCATTTTAGATCCCTCCATTCAGTATATCCTCAAAGCACAAAATTAAGTATATCACATGATTGCATTTTAAACAAGTACAAAATTTAAGGAAACGCTGATTAATGCCTTCACTCAAACCCATAACCGGTTCCGTCTTTATATATCAGGGAGACCTTATAATCGGGATGCTTTCCGGCAAACGCCTTGGCAGCATCGGCTCCCATTACATACAGCGCTGTCGCATAGGCATCGCAGTACACGCCCTTTGGTCCTCTCACGGTGACCGACGCAAGCTCATTCTCCGCGGGAGCTCCGGTCCTTCTGTCCATTATATGGTGATATATTTTGCCATCCTGCTCAAAATATCTCTCATAATTCCCACTCGTCACCACGGCTTCGTCACTCGAAGAAATCCTTTTATATATTTTTTCCGGATCAGCCGGATCCGTGATACCAACCGTGAAGCTCTCCCCGTCCTCCTTTGTTCCGACGGACTGCACATTGCCGCCGAGAGAGACTATCCCGTTCACATGGTGAGAACGCATGATATCACACAGCTCATCCGACAAAAATCCCTTCGCTATAGCACCGAGATCGACCTTCGTTCCCGGATCGACCCTGACCACATATACAAAGTCATCCGTATCCGTTGCTCCGATCTTCCCACTCGAATCGATGTTTCCGCTCAGAAGATGTATCCGCTTATACCCGACATTTTTAAGCTCCTTCTTTATCGATGCCTCATCCGGCACCTCATAGTCACCTGTCGTAAAGCCCCACAAAAGCACTATCGGATATATCGTCGGCTCAAAGCATCCGTCGGTATCCTCCGCGATCTCCAACGCCCTTTGAAGCAGCCTGTATGTGTCCCTTGAGACCGCCACAGGCTCACCCGACGAGAAGTTTAACCTGTCCACATCACTTCCGTCCATGGTCACGGACATCTCTTTTTCGACCTCATATATACGATCCATGATCTGCTTGTCCACAACCTCCAGATCAGCATCGGTATCCCTTGTTGATATGAGGGTTATGCTCATCACGGTGTCCATCGCATAGTACTCTGACGTGAGCTTCGCGGGTCCTCTTTTGTAGAAAAATATCCCGACAGACAAGCCGGCTCCAAGGATAACGATCAATATGATCGCCGTGAGCCTTTTTTGAAAAGTATTCAACCTGATAAACTCCTCCGGTATGTCATCCAAGCTGTGAGCGGATCTCCTCCATTGCCATATCCAGCGCTTCGCCTACCTTTGACGGATCCTTGCCGCCCGCCTGCGCCATATTGGGTCTTCCGCCTCCGCCTCCGTTTACCACGGGAGCGATCTTTTTGATAAGATTGCCGGCATGGGCACCCTTCTCCATGGCTTTCTCGGTGGCAGTAGCCATGAGTCCGACCTTTCCGTCCTTGACGGATGCAAGCACGATCACGCACTCGCCGAGCTTATTTTTCATATCATCGCCAAGACTTCTGAGGTCATTTATCTCCACATCATCGATCTGCTTTGTGATGACACTTATCCCGGATACGTCCACAGCCTCCGCGTTTACATCTCCGGCAGCGTCCCTCGCAATGGCGGACTTCATCTTCTCATTCTCGCGCTTGAGCTCCTTTATCTCATCCAACAGGCGCATGACCCTGTCCTCTATATCAGCAGGCGTACTCTTGAGCAGCCTCGAGAGATTCTTTACGGTTCTGTCAGAGTTGTTCAGTATATCGATAAGACCCACACTGGTATGCGCCTCTATACGTCGTACCCCAGCAGCTATACCGCTCTCCGAAACTATCTTAAAATATACTATCTCTCTGGTATTTGACACATGGGTACCACCGCACAGCTC
>DMLD01000067.1 GCA_003453515.1 Lachnospiraceae bacterium | reverse complement strand
TATGCCATAGGAAGAAACGGTCAGCATCGTTACAACAACATGGATCATTCCATGGCGACCGCATTGGAAGCAGTTCGTCTGATAGAAAGCGGAAGCAGTGACAAAAGAAGGCTTTGGTCGGTAAATACGGAGGCCGAATATCATGAAGAAAAGAAGACTGACTGATCTGATCCCGGCTCCGGTACTTGCCATCTTTGCCGGAGGAATACTTATCAGACATCTCTATATCGTTGATACGAGCATTTATACGAGACAGCACGATGTGAGTATGTTCGGAGAGGGCTCGGGACATATCGGATATATCGAGTATCTGATGAATAACTTCTCACTGCCTGATTTCGATCCGCAGACAGTATGGCAGTTTGCGCATCCGCCTCTGCATCATTTTATAAGTGCCTTATGGATGAAGCTTATGCTGGGACTTGGGGTCGAATTTAATACCGCTGCCGAGTCATTGCAGTATCTTACCTTTGCCTACAGCCTGCTGATCATGTACGCCGGCTACAGGATATTTTGTCTGCTCGGTCTGAAAAAGGGACCGCTGTATATTGCTACCGCGATATTTACGTTTCATCCGACATTTATATACCTCTCCGGAAGTATCAACAACGATTGCCTGTCGGTGCTGTTTATGACCCTTGCCATACTGTTTATATTAAAGTGGAATAAGGACAACAGCTATAAAAATATCATCGGAGCAGCCCTGTGTGTGGGTCTCGGACTCATGACAAAGCTGTCGGTAATCGTTGTGTGTGTACCCATCGCGGTGCTGTTTGTACTAAAGCTTATCGATGCCATAAGGCAGAAAAATATCAAGCCGACCTTACTTCGATATCTTTGCTTCGGGGGTATAAGCATACCGCTTGGACTGTGGTTCCCGGTCTATAACAATATACGCTTCGGACTACCTCTGCTATTTGTCTACAGACTTGACGAAAACACCTTGCAGTACATAGGAGATATACCGTTTTTGCAAAGGGTGTTCGATTTTTCACCCGTGCAGTTTTCTTCGGTGTACGAGCAGTGGAGGAGCTATGATGAGACACAGGTGCCAAACTATAATGAGAACAACCCGATAATTGCCGCATTGAAATCAGCGATCTTCGGAGAGTATACAGGCGATCACACCTTTGATGAGGCACCGGAGTTCAACATCTATGCCGTTATCGTTTTTTATACCGCAGCGTTGCTTGCGATCATCGGCTTTGCAGCAATGATAGTGCTGACTGTCAGGAAAAGATCATCCATGCAGACCACCGAGACCGTATTTATACTCACCTTTTATGCAACCATGATGATAAGCTTTTACAGAAATTGCATGGAGTATCCGTTTGTATGTACACAGAATTTCAGATACATACCGTTGACCGTGCTGGTGGGTGCGCTGTATATAGGGAAGGCGTTTCAAAACTGCGCACAGGGCATATCTAAAAATCAGCCGGGTGCAGAGCTGACCGATGGAGACAGTTGGAGCTTAAGGCTAAAGCATGCCTTTGGCTATGTGATATTTATGTTGGCGATCATATTTTGTATCACAGCCTCCACGCTTGTGCTCGGAACGCTGCAGGTCACCTGAGGAAATCCTTAAATCAGAGTTGACAAGTTATGACTTTTATGATATCATAACCTCGTTGCGGTCGATCGAACATATGATCGCGTGATGCCGCTGCCAGGGTATCGGATCACTCCGACCGTGCCTTAGCAGAAGGTGAATATACCAAAAGGAGGATTTGCATTATGATGAGTGCAGAGAGAAAAAAGGAGATCATTGCCGCTTACGGACGTACCCCTAATGATACGGGTTCGCCGGAGGTACAGGTAGCACTTCTCACGGAGCGTATCAACACGCTTACCGAGCATCTTAAGGAAAACAAGAAGGATCACCATTCACGCCGTGGACTTCTGAAGATGGTAGGTAAGAGAAGAGGACTTCTTGACTATCTCATGAAGACCGATCTTGAGGGTTATCGTGCATTGATCGAAAAACTCGGTCTCAGAAAGTAATTATTCAAGGCACTTTCGTTAAAGGAAGTGCCTTATATTTGTTTAGGGAAACTCTTAAACAAGGGGGTTGTCTATGGATGGGGTAAAGAGAGATCGCGGACAGTGCCTGGTCACAAGAGGCAACAAGATACTCATGATAGAGCACAGGATGAACGGGAGAGATTTTTTCAATCTGCCCGGCGGCGGAGTTGAAGAGGGCGAGACTCCGGAGGAAGCCGCGATAAGGGAGCTCGGCGAGGAAGCTCTGGTCGAAGGCAGGATCATCCGTCCGCTCGCTGTTGAGTATAAGCCTGACGGCATGAGCAGGGTCTTTACTTTTTTGGCAGAGATAGATGACGATGCCGTTCCGGGTGTCGGTACGGATCCTGAGCTTGACGAGGATGAGCAGTCAATAGTCGGGTTTTCGTGGAAATCCCTTCGCGAGATACCCGAGAGAGACAGGGCATATCTGTTCGGCGCGGGACTGATGAGGGTGCCTGTTTTTCATGACGAGGTGCTTGGATGGGGAGACGATGTCTATTCGTATCCCGGTGATGTGATTTAATGGTTGATTTTTCTTTAAAAATCATGTATAATATCAGAAGTTTGTGACAAGGGAGGAAATAAAATGTACAAGACTTACAGCATGGAGCTGGCAGGACGTACACTGACCGTACAGATCGGTCGTGTAGCAGCTCAGGCAAACGGTGCGGCTTTTATGAGATATGGAGATACGGTCGTACTGTCAACGGCAACGGCTTCAGAGAAGCCGAGAGAAGGGATCGACTTTTTCCCTTTAAGTGTAGAGTATCATGAGAAGATGTATTCAGTGGGCAAGATCCCGGGAGGATTTACCCGTCGTGAGGGCAAGCCTTCGGACAATGCGATCCTTACCTGTCGTGTTATCGACAGACCTATGCGCCCGCTGTTTCCAAAG
This sequence comes from Lachnospiraceae bacterium, assembly GCA_003453515.1. Classification (GTDB taxonomy): domain Bacteria; phylum Bacillota; class Clostridia; order Lachnospirales; family Lachnospiraceae; genus Eubacterium_F. The sequence goes on along the minus strand of DMLD01000067.1, from coordinate 1,226 downwards.
GATTATCGTAACGATGTAACTCTTGAGAACCTGGTCATGGATGTAGATCAGGATTGTGCACCCGAGCTGGTTGCTATGCTCGGCTCCGCACTTGCAACGAGTATTTCGGACATTCCTTTTGACGGTCCTACCGCGGCAACGCAGGTCGGACTTGTTGACGGGGAGCTTGTTTACAACCCTACAGCAGAGCAGCGAGAGGTTTCTGATCTTGCGCTTACCGTGGCTTCGACCCGCGACAAGGTCATCATGATCGAGGCGGGCGCCAATGAGGTCCCGGAGGATGTCATGATCAAGGCAATCTATGGTGCACACGATCTCAACGGCGAGATAATCAAGTTCTTTGATTCCATTGTTGCTGAATGCGGCAAGGAAAAGCATGAATATGTGCATTTCGATTTTCCGGGCGATATGTTTGAAGATATGGTCAACTTCATCACTCCGGAGGCTATGGAAGAGGCTGTATTTACAGATGTCAAGCAGGACAGAGAGGCAAATATCCGCGTGATCAAGGATCGTCTTGAGGAGCGCTATGCTACAGAGCATGAGGACTGGTTGCCTTATATCGATGAGGCAGTATATCAGTTCCAGAAGAAGACCGTGCGCAAGATGATCCTCAAGGATCAGAAGCGTCCCGACGGTCGTGATATCAAGCAGATACGTCCGCTTTCAGCCGAGATCGATATACTTCCGACCGTTCACGGCTCAGGACTTTTCAAGCGCGGTCAGACTCAGGTGCTGAATATCACAACACTTGCTCCGCTTTCTGAAAAGCAGCGTATAGACGGACTTGATCTGAACAAGACAAGCAAGCGTTATATACATCATTACAATTTTCCGTCGTGGTCTGTCGGCGAGACACGCCCGTCAAGAGGACCGGGACGTCGTGAGATCGGTCACGGTGCACTTGCAGAGAGAGCTCTGCTGCCTGTGATCCCGTCAGAGGCTGAGTTCCCGTACACCATACGTACCGTATCCGAGATACTCGAGTCCAACGGTTCGACCTCACAGGGAAGTATTTGTGCATCAACACTTTCACTTATGGCTGCCGGTGTTCCGATCAAAGCTCCGGTTGCCGGTATCTCTGTCGGACTTGTGACAGGAGAGACCGATGATGATTACCTTATACTGACAGATATCCAGGGACTTGAGGATTTCTTCGGTGATATGGACTTCAAGGTTGCGGGTACCCATAAGGGTATAACAGCCATTCAGATGGATATCAAGAT
>DMLD01000073.1 GCA_003453515.1 Lachnospiraceae bacterium | reverse complement strand
ATTATCGACAATGCGCTTGACAAGATCAACTCAACAAGAGGCGGTATAGGTGCACAGTACAACGCGATGGACTATGTATCACAGTACAACGCTATAGGAGCTGAGAATCTGACAAGTGCAGCATCGCGTATGGAGGATGCCGACATCGCTGAGATGGCATCGAAGCTGTCAAAGGAAAGTCTGCTTCAGACCTATCAGCTTATGATGCAGAAGAAGCAGCAGGAAGAAGAGAGCAAGAAGTTCGCAGGTCTCTTCTGATATATCGGTAAGCCTTAAAAGACAAAACAGCAAAAGACAAATTATAAAAGGTGACGTAGGGATTTCCTTACGTCACCTTTTGTATTGGCGGCTTGCGGGCGAGCAGCAGGGTGCGATCATATCTTCCCTACTCGATTGATCACTATGCTCTGTTCCTTATCAGCTAAGCACCATCTCGGACACTCTCCTCACCTCGTCCGTGGCGTCCTCAAACGCTCTAACTATATCGGCGTCAAAGTGCGATCCCGCGCCCTCGTGAATGATGGACATTGCCTTCTCGAACGGCATGCCCTCCTTGTAGCTTCTCTTGGAAACGAGGGCGTCGAATACATCCGCGACAGCCATTATGCGGGCGGACAGCGGTATATCATCGCCGGCGATACCCATGGGATAGCCGGTGCCGTTCCATTTTTCATGATGATAGAGAGCGAGATTCTTGGCTTCCCGAAGGTATCCCGTATCGGGAACAAGCTCTATGGCGCGGTCGAGTATCTCGGCTCCCACGGTGGTGTGATTCTTCATTATAGTGAACTCCTCATCCGTGAGCTTGCCGGGCTTGTTGAGTATGGCATCGGGTACGTGGATCTTGCCGACATCGTGAAGAGGAGCGGAATTATATACGTTTTCCACAAACTCATCTGTCAGCATATCCGTATGTATTCCGAGCTTTTTCATATGATCCATGATTATCTTGGTGTATCTGGCAGTCTTGCGGACGTGGTCGCCGGTGCACTTGTCCCTGCTCTCGACGATATCGGCGAGTATCATGATAAGTCCGCTCTGCATCTTCATTATCGTGTCATTTTTACGCTGTATATCGAGCATGTACTTCAGGTCGTCGTCCGCCATCTTGGATACGGCGTCGTAGAGATTTTCCACCTCGTCACCGGTGGAGATCCTGAGCTCGTGTATCTCCTTGACATTTTCTTCCATATCGTTTCGGGTATCGTGAGCAAAGTTTGAGACCCTGTTGGATATCGTATTTATCGGAAGAATGATGTGATACTTGGTCAGCCAAAGACCGATGGATAGTATCACGATAAACAGTCCGAAAAACAGTGAAAAAAGCTTCGCCAAAAATCTGTAGCCGGTCTCTCTCAATCTGTTCATCGATACGTCCACGCAGGCGTAGCACTGGCACTTTCCGGTCGAATCATATATGGGTTTATAAACCGTAAGCAGCCATCCATAGGAGTCATCCGTGATTATCGGTTCGATCTCGCCGCCATCAAGAAGCGTCGGAATATACGGACCAAAGGACTCGTCAAACGGGATCCTGGTTCCGGGAAGAGATCCCGGAGTGTCTTCCGTGTCAAGATCAAATACAACATAGCATCCGTCTTCAAGAATCCGGTATACATATACATATTCGATCTGGTCGGAGCTGTCTCGAAGCAGTGTCAACTTATCCTTTACGGTCTGATATCCAAAGGCATCATCTCCGTTTTCAAGATAGTCGTCGACCCTGTCCGGATCGATGTTTGAAGCGGCCATATTTGCAACCGAGGTGGCCATCTGTGTGTTGTCATCTATAGTGTTTTGAGTATATATCTCATAGCTGATAAGTGTACTGGCCACTGCTATCAGTACCATGGCCGGTATCAGCACAACAAGTATTTTGGCACGAAGCGACATATGCTTTGTTGCCATCTTGTCATTTTCTTCCATCAGCCTTTCGGAAAGCGGCTCCTGCCTCCAGCTGGTCAGGTAGACATTTTTCTTAAGAGAGACAGGCAATAGTTTATAGACGGCAAAGGCCAGATAAAACGAGATAGATTTATCTATCAGATCTATCAACACATCGGCACATATTTGCGAGCCAAACATTGATAAAAATGTGTTGTTGTATATCTTTGAAACAAGTTCGGCAGTGATACCTTCTGTAGCGAAACCATACAAAAACCATGTGAGGACTGAACTCAATCCTCCAATAAGTATTCCGGTTGCAAGTATGGGAATCAAAACCTTGTAGAATTTTTTGAAAAATCCATGTTGTACGAAAAACCCTGCCGATACAGCGATGAGGACGTTGATCAATCCGTAATAAAGTGCGGATGGATCGGAAATACTTTTTATAAAATTAGTAATGAAGCCGATGATGATGCCCGGGACAAACCCTCCGAGAGCAGAGCCGATCACCGTTCCTATTGCATCAAGATAGAGTATGATTCCGGTTAACGAGGTAAGCTTGGATCCGAGCAGATTGATACAGATGCACACGACGACAAGCCCCAACACCCACACCTGTTTTGACCGCTGTTTGTCATAATTCATATTCATTCTCCTCTCAGTTCTTAAGCATAAATTGACGCGCGAACGCTGTTCCGATCCGGTACGGAAGGGGACGCAGTGCCTTGTTGGCCTTCTTCAATTCATCTATGATATGGATCCCCTGAGGGCAGTGTTTCTCGCAGCGTCCGCAACCGACACATTGGTCGGGGAAGGATTTTTCCTGCCTTATCCCGACCGCCTGCGCGTACTCGAATCGGGCGCTTTTTTTGCCGCTTATGGCAGTTTCGTTGTAGTAGCGAAATGCCGCCGGGATGTCGACTCCTTGCGGACAGGGCATGCAATATCCACAGGCGGTACATCCCACCTTGGTTGAATCCAGTATTGACTCCCTGATGCTGTCAATGAGCTTCATGTCCTCATCGGTAAACTCGCCCACCGAGACCTCCGAGGCGATGTGGCAGTTCTCATCTACCATATCGATCGAGTTCATCCCCGAGAGCACGCATGTGACTTCGGGCTGGTTCCACAGCCATCTCAGGGCGAGCTCTGCGGGTGTCCTGTGCTTAGGATCATTTTTAATAAGGGTCGCGGCGCGCTCGGGGAGCATGTTGACAAGCTTGCCTCCGCGAAGCGGCTCCATGATGATCACAGGTATCCCCTTTGCTGCCGCAGCCTTAAGCCCGCGCACTCCCGCCTGGGTAGTCTCATCAAGATAGTTGTACTGTATCTGCGTAAACTCCCAATCATATGCGTTTAGTATCTGTATAAAAATGTCAGAGTTGCCGTGAAAGGAAAATCCGATATTTCTTATCTCGCCGGATCTCTTTTTTTCGTCTATCCACTCGACTATGCCAAGTTTTTTCAGTTTCTCCCACGCCTCAAGATCCGTGAGCATATGCATCAGATAGTAGTCGATGTGATCCGTCCGAAGCCTTGAGAGCTGTTCCCTAAAATGCTTTTCTATCGACTTCTCGTTTTTGATCATGTAACCGGGAAGCTTGGTCGCGATATTTACCTTGTCCCTAAGGGAGTTTCGTTCAAGTATCTCTCCAAGTGCTGCCTCGCTGCCTGAGTATATATAGGCGGTATCGAGATAGTTGATCCCGGCATCTATGGCTCTTAACAGTTCCTGCTCCGCCTTGTCGATGTCGATCGAGGTTCCCTTTTTTGTAAAACGCATGCAGCCGTATCCGAGTATCGATATCGGTTCTCCGTGCTTGTCATTTCTGTAATTCATAGGCATATCCTTTGTAGTGGTTTATTTTTTCTTTATCGTTAT
>DMLD01000021.1 GCA_003453515.1 Lachnospiraceae bacterium | reverse complement strand
GGTACATCCCTCGTGATATACTTCACATAGCTCTGAATACCAAATTCTTCATAAAACTCTGCTTTTTCTCCGGTTCTCTCATCGTTAAAGATGATCCTTAAGCCCTTGTTCAGATAGGCTATCTCCTTGAGCTTCTTTCTGATCGTATCAGCCTTGAACTCGACAGTTTCAAATATCTCGTCATCAGGGTAAAAGGTGACCTTCGTTCCCGTATTGTTTTTCAGACAATGACCTATCTCCGGGAGCTTGTTGCCCTTGTCAAGCTTGGTCACGGGCTTGCCTCCGTTTTTATACTCGTCGCGGTATATGCGCCCATCGCGCTTCACCTCAACGGTCAGGCTCTTGGAAAGCGCGTTGACGACTGATGCTCCGACTCCGTGCAGTCCTCCGGAAACCTTGTACACATCGCTTGAAAACTTGCCGCCGGCGTGAAGTATCGTGTACACCACCCTTACCGTCGGTATCTTCTGTGTTGGATGGATGTCGACCGGCACACCTCGCCCGTTGTCCTCTATCGTGACTCCGCCGTCCTTTCTGAGTGTCAGGTGAAGCTCGTCGCAAAATCCCGCCAGATGCTCGTCGATACCGTTGTCGAGTATCTCCCAGATCATATGATGCAGTCCTCTTGTTCCGGTGCTTCCTATGTACATACCGGGGCGCTTCCTCACCGCCTCAAGTCCTTCGAGAACGACTATGTCCTTACCGCTGTATTCCGCCATTTATCTGATTCCTTTCATTTGAATTTCCTGTTTATCCCCTGATATGCTTTGCGGGGCTTACTCTGTAATTTACATTCAGAGAAATGCTATGCTCTGCATTTTTCTATATCTTGTACCATTTTTCATCTGAGAACACATCATCTATTTTAAAACAGATATTGTAATTCGTCAAGTGCCATTTTCTATTGACACGTTCGAACAGATGTGCTATGATTTTTCGTGACCCGTTAGCAACAATAAAATGAAGGGAATTGCATGATTATGAAGAAGACAACAATATTAAATAAGGAGCAGGTGCTCGAGATTGAGAAGACCTACCCAACTCCTTTCCATATCTATGACGAAAAGGGTATCCGCGAGAACGCACGCGCCATGAACAAAGCTTTTTCATGGAATCCGGGATTCAGAGAGTACTTTGCCGTCAAAGCAAACGCAAATCCGTTTATTATGAATATACTTAAGGAAGAGGGCTGCGGTGTCGACTGCTCCTCTCTTACCGAGCTCATGCTCTCGGAGGCAGTCGGATTCTCCGGCTCCGACATCATGTTCTCATCAAATGTGACTCCGGTCAGGGAGTACCAAAAGGCTTACGACCTCGGAGCCTACATAAACCTTGACGATGTCACGCATGTTGATTTTCTCAGGAAAAATGTCGGCGTGCCCGAGACCATCTTCTGCCGCTACAATCCGGGCGGCGTATTTGAGATGAGTAACGGAGTTATGGACAACCCCGGAGACGCCAAGTACGGTATGACCAAGGAACAGCTTTTTGAGGCATTCAAGGAGCTTAAGCTTCGCGGTGCGAAGAAATTCGGCATTCACTCATTCTTGGCGAGCAATACCGTCACCAACGAGTATTATCCGAAGCTTGCGTCCATACTGTTTGAGCTGGCTGTAGAGCTCAAAAACGAGGCAGATATCGAGATCTCATACATCAACCTTTCCGGCGGTGTCGGAGTTGCATACAGACCGGATCAGGAGCCAAACGATATCGCTGTCATAGGAGAAGGAGTCCACAAGGTATTTGACGAGATACTTGTTCCCGCAGGTCTTGGCGATGTCTCCATATTTACGGAGCTCGGACGCTTTATGCTGGCTCCCTACGGACAGCTTGTGACAAAGTGTATACATCAAAAGCATATATACAAGGAATATGTCGGACTCAACACCTGTGCCGTTGATCTGATGCGCCCGGCGATGTACGGAGCATATCATCACATCACCGTACTCGGCAAGGAGGACGAGCCCTGTGATCACACCTACGACGTGACGGGTTCTCTTTGTGAAAACAACGATAAATTCGCGATCGACCGTCCGCTTCCCAAGGTCGATGTCGGTGATTATCTCGTTATCCACGATACAGGCGGTCACGGCTATTCAATGGGATATAACTACAACGGAAAGCTCAAATCTCCTGAGCTCTTGCTCAAGGAGGACGGCTCTGTAGAGATGATACGCCGCGGAGAGACTGCAAGAGACTACTTCTCTACGCTTGATTTTTCGAGATATTACGACAGAATACACTTTGACGACGATTAAGGATACTTAGGGATACACTGATTAAATCAGTGTATCCCTAAGTCCCTCCGGGTGGATGCACAGATATGCGAGACGGAAATCTCTGATTTCCGTGGTTGAGCTTATGCACGGACAAATCGTAAGGGAAACGCTTTTATCAGCGTTTCCCTTATTTGTTTTCTAATGGCTATAGCGCATCACAGCTTCATCTTTTTCGACCATTTACCGTATGCCTTTTTGCCTCCCGACACCCTAAAGGCTCTTATCCTAAAGTAATACGTGGTGTATGATCTTAAACCATTTATCGTGAATTGATTTTTCTTAAAGGTCTTTTTCTTCGATTTTTTCATACTTTTGTAAACAGAATACTGTATCTGATACCTGACACCCTTTATCTTTTTTACCTTGATCGAAGCCCTTGCACCATTTCTTACCAATCTTTTCAGCTTGACCTTTCCGGGCTTTTCTAATGAGCTTACCGAGGATATGTCCGATATGATCTTTTCGATCACAGTTGGAGGATCGATCTCCTCCTCACCCGCATCCTCTACATCAGATGCCACGACCTCAGGTGTTTCTGATGGTGTTGCTTCCGGTGTTTCAGTCGGCTTCGGAGTGCCGGTGGCATCAGGTGATGCCGTCGGTTCAGGTGAACCTGTGATGTTAGCATCGCTTCCTGAGCCGCCGGAAGTGCCGGATGATCCGCCGGTGCCGCCCGATGAACCGCCTGTATAGCCTGATCCGCCTGTATAGCCCGAGCCCGAACCGGTCGTCCCGCTTCCTGCACCTGTTCCTCCGGTCGTCGAGCTGCCACTGCCTGAGTTATCTGATGTGCTGCCTGTTCCGGTTCCCGCATTTCCTGTGGTTCCCGAGTCTCCCGTGCCTGTACCGCTCCCACCGGTCGTTGAACCTCCTGTCCCGGAGTCTCCTGTGCCTGTTCCTCCTGTCGTCGAGCTGCCGCTACCGGAGTTACCGGATGAGCTGCCTGTTCCCGGGTCACCTGTTCCGCTTCCGGAGTTACTTCCCGATGAGGAAGCCGTGACCTTCACCCTTGCCTTATTGACAAAGATTTTTGTTTTATAGGTCATATTCCAGTCAGGCTTGTACTTGACGTTTACTTCATGTGTTCCCACCGGCAAGATCAGGTTTTCATTATCAAA
>DMLD01000195.1:3059-3797 GCA_003453515.1 Lachnospiraceae bacterium | reverse complement strand
GGATACACTGATTTAATCAGTGTATTCTTAATCAATGGCGTATCTGATTATCAGGTCGTTATCGGATTCCAGCGGGGAAGCAAAGCCCTCGATGATCTTTGACGACATCTCATCGTTCGTGCTGTTGAGCAGCTCCTCCTTGTACGCTTCACAGTCCGTAAGATCAAAGGTTATCGTTATTTCCTTCCCTTCCTCTCCTCCGGACACCATAACATGCAGCTTCCACCCGACTTCCTTAGAGGATCCGGCAATCGTCGGGATAAGGCGGTTCATCAACATTTCCTCGACCACATGAAGGATCCGGTTCGTATTTTTCTCACCAAAATACATCCTCTGACAAAACGATATGAGCCCGGCATTCATCTCATAAAAATCAAAGCCTATGCTCTCTATATCCCACTCCCACGATCTGACGCGGAATATAAACTGCCTTGTTTTCTCACGCTTTGGATCAAGGAATATCTCATCCGGCGTACCGTCCTCATATATGACTCCCTCATCCATGAAAAATACTCTGGTCGACACATCCTTTGCGAACCTCATCTCATGGGTGACGATAAGCATGGTTACTCCGGTCGCGGCGACCTTTCTTATAACATCTAAGACCTCTGAAACCATGGTGGGGTCCAGCGCCGATGTGGGCTCATCAAAAAGGATGACCTCCGGATCCATGGCAAGAGCCCTTGCTATGGCAACACGCTGCTTCTGCCCGCCCGAGAGCTCATCGGGATAGTTGAG
>DMLD01000195.1:0-2911 GCA_003453515.1 Lachnospiraceae bacterium | reverse complement strand
ATCATCTTGTTTGCAAACAGATTAAAGGACTGAAACACCATTCCGACCTTCCTTCTGTACTCCGGCAAGCGCTTCTTATCCTTTGTTATATCGACACCGTCCACTATGATCTCGCCCTCGGTCGGCTGCTCAAGCATATTCAGACAGCGAAGAAATGTCGACTTTCCCGTTCCCGACGGTCCGATGATCGATATGACCTCTCCGTCATTTATCACGGTGTTGACATCCTTTAGAGGTGTTACGTTCTCATATTTCTTTTTCAGCTTCTTGACTTCTATCATGGTCGCTCTCCTGTTGATATGTATTCTCCCTGAAGAGATACGAAGTACTTCATAATCATTGTTACCATTATACATTAAAAGCCATGTGATATGCAAGGGTTTTCTTGATACATCTCACATTCTTCGTCATGTTTGCCATTGCTTTTCACGTTCGTCGCGTCACCATCACGGAAACCCCAATTCTTCATACTATGCCATATCGTAAATACTTTACTGGATTTTTTTTAAAAAATATGCTAAACTGATACGGAATCATAACACACAGGAGATATTTATGAAAACCTACAGCGAAGCTCTTCCGATCGACAAAGAGATCATAGACCTGATAAAAGCGATCCTGCCCTACGATATTGAGAAGGTGTGCTTTTTTGATATAGAAACCACAGGTCTTTCGCCAAACGTATCAAATGTCTATCTGATTGGAGCGGCAGTGATCGACAACGACGCCATACAGCTGATGCAGTATTTTGCGGACGACTACACAAGTGAGCCTGAGCTTCTTAGGCACTTCTCCGACCTGCTCACATCACATCCCGTCATAATACACTTTAACGGGACGACGTTTGATGTGCCCTATCTCGAAAAGAAATACGCAAAGCACGGTCTTCCGTCACCGTTTATATCCTGCGATAGTCTCGATATATACAAGCGTATCCAAAAAAATAAAAGGCTGTTTCCGACCAAGGATCACAAGCTTATTACCATGGAGAAGCAGCTTGGATTTGACAGAGGCAGGGATTTCTCCGGAAAGGAATGCATAAGCCTTTACTCGGATTATATGCAAAGCAAGTACTCGCACAGGGAAGACGCGATGAGCAATGACCTTCAAGCCATCCTCTCACACAACAGGGATGATCTGATCGGAACCATATTGACCGCACAATACCTTATGTATACCGATCCCATCATATACTCTCCCAAGCTGCAGCTAAGTGAGACTGCCATGACGATCTCGGACACACTTCCCGACGGTATGTCCTTCCCCTTTGACCTCGCCACCGATATAACGGAATCAAGATCGGAATTTACAGACATAGCATCAGACCCGGAGCGTTCGGAGTCCGACCCCGATGCATATGGGGTCGGTCCTCATATATACGTCATACGCCATGACCAAACGATAAAGCTTATCCTGCCGCTTAGTAATACCATCATGTATCATTTCTTTGAGGATTACAAAAACTACTATTATCTTCCCGATGAGGATATGGCGATACACAAAAGCGTCGGAAGCTACGTTGACAGGGAGCACCGGCAAAACGCAACATACGCCACATGTTATGTCAAAAAAACATCCGCGTTTATACCGCTGAGAAGAAAAATATCATCAAACCTAAATTCAAATATACACTATTTTTATAACAAGGACGAATATGCGGCAAAAAAAGCAAAAGCACTTCCGTATCTTGACATAGATGAGTTTCAACCTGATCTTGTCCCCGAGATACTGAGAAACTATCTTATATGATCGAGTTTGGTGTGCCGCCCGCCCATCAGCCATGCAATGAAAGCAAGCTTTCATGCATCGCATTCGCTATTCGCACAGAAAAAAGACCCGGCAAAAACCGGATCTTGATATATTCTGCAATTCATATGATCACTCTGCCTCTGCCGAGATGATCTCCTTCTTGTTGTAGCTGCCGCAGTTCTTGCATACACGATGAGGAACCATGAGAGCTCCGCACTTGCTGCATTTAACAAGTGTAGCCGAAGACATCTTCCAGTTTGCTCTACGCTTATCTCTGCGTGCCTTTGAAGATTTATTCTTAGGACATATACTCACGTCGATCACACCTCCTTAATCGTCTCACTAAAACGAACACGGATAAACCGCGCTCACTTGACCTATTATATAGGCAAGCAAGACAATTGTCAAGTGGTTTTTTGAGATTTCAGGTTGCCGGTCACGGCTTAAGGAAATACCGATCAAGTATATACTCAATCAACCAACGGGCTGTCCTTTAGGACTATCACAGTGTGCGAGCCCTCTGCGATCAATATATCCCCTCGCTTCAGGTAGGAGTTCGTTTTCAAATACTTGGCTTCGCCATGTATCTCAAAGAGACCTGTTTTTTCAAGCATCATAGCCATATTCCCTGTATAGAAGGTGTCTCCCACATCCGGGAACGGTAAAAACTTGTCAAATTTATAATAACCCGCGTTCACACATACCCTGACAAGTGATGAGCAATCGGCATCGCAAGGCGTGGCAATATTCTTTATCACCCAGTTTACCTTGGCAGCCTGCGTAAAGCTTGTGTTTCGCTTATCCTGACAGTATCCGATATTGTTGTTTGCACAGGCATTTTCCATGGCTCTGGCTATCTTGTTGGCCACCTGCTCATCCTTGCAGCGTACCATCTTGTTCCATCCCTTGTTGTACCACTCCCTGATACACACCTCTTTGCCTGTCTGGTCGCCTGCTACACCGCCTCTGGCTGTTCCCTTCTCATTGATCGAAGCATGACCGATCGTGACGGCATCCGGTTCAAAACTCGGTATCGGAGCTACGGTGTACGTCGGTGTCTGGCTCTCCTTAGGCGTCGCAGTAGTCTTCGGCTTAGTTGTTGCTGTAGCCTTAGGTGTAGCCGTAGTCTTCGGTGTAGCAGTTGCCTTGGGTTTTGTCGTTG
>DMLD01000104.1 GCA_003453515.1 Lachnospiraceae bacterium | reverse complement strand
AAGACCATGATCCTTATGAGCTTATATATGCCCGAGTTTGAGGGTACGGGCAAGCACTATCCGAAGGAGGTGCAGGAGCTGATAAGAGGCTTTACCCACAGGTTTTTCAAAAATGCCGTCCTCTTTCAGATATCCTCGGGGCGTATGATACTTTCCGTAGATCCGAAGAAAAATCCCGACTACAAGTTGGGAGCTGACGAGATGCTAGAGCACTTTTATGCGGAATATCCGAGGTTTCATCTCGACTATAAGATAGTCTTTATGAAGACCTATGATGAGATATCCGAGAAGCATGATTACATAAAAATGATCATGTTTTTGGAAAGGAAGATGGACTTAAACACAGTCTGCATTGTGGGCGAAAAGGAGGTCGCGGACTTCAACAAGATGAACTATGTCCTGTCGCAGATAGAGGATATCAAGAAGCAGGGCAACCTGAACGATCCGCGTGTAGAGGTATACTGCCAGCCCGTGCTCAATATAGCGACCGGCAAATATGATACCGCGGAAGCGCTTATGCGTATGAGGCTGCCGGACACAGGCATGGTATTTCCCGATGTTTTTATCCCGATAGCCGAGGAGCACGGCTGCATACACGCGCTTAGCCGTATCATATTGTTCAAGACCTGTATCAGGATCAAAAAGCTTATGGGACAGGGCTATAATGTGCAGCGTATATCGGTGAATTTTTCCGTGGGAGAGCTGAAGGATCCCGGCTTTTGCGATGATATCAACGGCATAATAAACGATGTCGGGATACCCCATGACAAGATCGCGATAGAGATAACGGAAAGCCAAAACGAGAGCGAGTTCATGGCTGTGAAAAATCGTATCGAGGAGCTAAAGGGCGACGGCATCAAGTTCTATCTGGATGATTTCGGAACGGGCTATTCCAACTTTGAGAGGATCATGGAGCTGCCGTTTGATATCATCAAGTTTGACAGATCGCTGGTCATTGCCTGCGGCTCGGATGAGAAGTCAGAGAAGATGGTGACGCATCTGGCAAGGATGTTTTCGGCAATGGATTATTCTGTTTTGTATGAGGGCGTGGAAACTGAGCAGGATGAGCAAAAGTGCATCAGGATGAGTGCAAGATATCTCCAGGGGTACAAGTATTCGAAGCCCATCCCGATGGAGGAGCTTTCGAACTGGTTTGAGAAGAGTGCATCGTGACGGAGGAACGGTATGCCTGAGTTTAAGACAATAACAAAGGAAATGACGATAAAAGAGCTGTTTGATCTTGACATGACGATAGCGCCGATACTGATGGCGAGCGGGATGGAGTGTATAGGTTGTCCTGCGTCTGCCGGAGAGTCCCTCGCAGAGGCGTGTGTGGTACACGGGCTTGATGTCGATGAGATGGTCGAGAAGATCAACACCTACCTTAAGGGAAAGGCAGAGTACGAGGAAAAGGAGCGTCAGTCGACCGAGAGTATGGTGCCGCCCCCGACAACGAGATCGGAGTCGTAGAATACTATAGCCTGTCCCGGGGTCATGGCGCGCTGCGGCTCATCAAAGATGACCTTCACCGTATCAGCCGTGTCGGGGTATATGGTGCACGCCGCTTCCTTTGCACGGTAGCGGTGCTTTGCAGTGACCCTTAGCGGAAGGTCCGGCTTGTCAAACGGGATCCAGTTCAGGTCGCATGCCGTGAGGGTAGTCCCGAATATATCACTCTCGTTTGGAGTAAGGGTGACAGTGTTTTGCCGCATGTCCTTATCCGCTACATACATAGGCGTTCCGAACGCAATGTTTAAGCCCTTTCGCTGACCGATGGTGTAGCGTATGGCGCCCGCATGTGTACCTATGATGTTTCCGTCGGTATCAAGATAGGAGCCTTCGGGGTATTTTTTTTCTTTATAGCGCTCGATAAAGCCCGCGTAGTCGCCGTCCGGGATGAAGCATATATCCTGACTGTCGGCCTTTTCGGAGTTTACAAGCTCGTGTTCCCTTGCTATGGCTCTGGTCTCCTCCTTGGTCATGTCTCCGAGCGGAAACAGCGTGTGGGAGAGATCGTCCTGAGTCAGGTTGTAGAGCACATAGGTCTGATCCTTTGAGGGATCGGCGGATCTTTTCAGAAGATAGCGGCCGGTCGCGGCATCATAGGCTATCCTCGCGTAGTGACCTGTTGCTATATAGTCGTGCGAGTGGCTTTTGGCATATTCCAAAAGCTTGTCGAACTTCAGATATCTGTTGCAGTCGATGCATGGGTTTGGTGTGCCGCCGTTTTCGTATACACGTACAAATTTATCTATGACATCGCGGCGAAAGTCTGCCTCGAGGTCGATGATGCTGTAGGGGATGTCAAGGGCAGCGGCGACCTCCGATGCGTCGCTTAGGTCGCGGTCGGTGCAGCAGGTCCTTGTTTTTGGGCGATATGAAGCATCCCACCTATACAGACGCATGGTGGCTCCCTCGACGGTATATCCCATTTTCAGCAGAGTCAGCGCCGCGACAGAGCTGTCAACGCCACCGCTCATTGCCATAAGCACGGATTTATTTTTCATGAACAGAAGTATATCACAATTTTTTAAAAAAATCTACCTTCGTTTGAAAAATGACACGGTTATATATTAGAATTAATATGCCGATATAGATATGAATGATTGGAGCATGGAGGATTTGATATGGGACCAAGGAAACGTCGCGTGGCGATCATGCTTTGTATATGTCTTGTGATGAGCCTTTTGGGATATACCGGCAAGGCAACGGCGGGAAGTGCGCTGAGTGTCAGGCTTATCATTGTGGATAAATATGTTACGTCTAAAACGTATACCCTCGAAAAGGGCAAAAAGCGCCAGTTAAATGTGCGCATAGACAATGCGTTCGGCACTACGACCGTCAAGTTTTCTTCAAATGACAAGTCGATCGCAAAGGTTACCAAGAAGGGCTTTATCACCGCCAAGTCTGAGGGTAAGACCAAGATCAAGGCAAAGGTCACCTGCAAGTCAAAGAAAAAGACTAAGACCAAGACAGTGTGGGTCAGGATAAAGGTGCCCGGTGATGAGACCGATGAGCCTGAGGAGACTGAGGCAGCAGCTTCCGTATCAGCGGCTGCGACTGATAACCTGACAGGCGAGCTGCAGGCGATCATACTGGTAAACGGCACAAAGCCTGCGCAATTCGGATTGAGCATACTCAACAACGCTCCCGGAAAGCAGCTGTATGATTCTCTTCCCAAGGTTTTGTATATGACCGATTCAAATTCAAATACAAAGACCGCAATGGAAACAGATATAATATACGCGATGGACGAGTACAAGCCCGCGACCCTGACGGCAGGGGATTTTATGCTTTTCGGCAATGTCAGATATGAGCTTACGTATGCAGACCATACGAGCGGGTACGCATATACACGCCTCGGCAGGGTGGTCAATCCGGCCGGACTTAAGGAGACCCTGGGTACCGGAGTGGTCAGCCTGACCATAGTCAGGGGCTCCCTTCCGACAGCGCCGCCGTCAGCTACGGTAGCGCCGACGAGAACTCCGGGCGGCACCATGACACCGCGTCCTTCCGGGTATACACCGACGCCTCTTCCGTCAGGAGTGACACCGTCGCCGACGCCTTCGGGGATGACGCCTGCTCCCACGGTATCGGGAGCTAAGCCTTCCGCAAGTGCGACAGTGAGACCGTCAGGCTCACCCACTGCATCTCAGGCGCCGACGCCGTACGGGGGAGCAAAGATACAGGTGACGGTAGGAGGTCTGACAGCATCCTTCATACTTCAGGACAATGCTGTAGCCAATCAGTTTTACAATGATCTAAAGACCAACAAGCAGACCTATGAGATGGTCACACAGACCTCGGAAAGACGGCACTATGCTTATCTCAACAAAAACTATACATACTCGGATACCGACTATGTGAGCAACTGGGCGGCGGGGAGTCTGCTGCTGCTGAGCTCAAACGAGATCACGATCATGCGGAACACCATGTCCAACGAGGCACACAGAAAATCGGTGCTTCTCGGGAGGCTTGATACGACAGAGCTTCCGGAGGGCAGTACGGCTTCAACATTTTTGAACAGCGGTCTGCTTGCCGAGACGACGGCATCGGCGGATTTTTCCGCAGGGTAAGAGTATAGGGGTAATTTATCAGTGTATCCTTAGACATTTTTCACTTGACTAATAGGCTGTTTTCATATATACTTCATGTAACAAAATTTGAGGTAAGGCGGAAAGGGGGTATGACTTATGAGGATCGAAAGGATCTCCGACAACCAGATTCGCTGTACTTTGAGCAAGAGAGATCTCATTGAAAGGCATTTAAAGATCAGTGAGCTGGCATATGGCTCGGAGCGTGCCAAGGAGCTGTTCCGTGATATGATGGAGCAGGCAAATATCGATTTTGGATTTGAAGCCGAGGATATTCCGCTGATGATCGAGGCCATACCGACATCCAGAGAGTCTCTGGTTTTAGTGATCACAAAGGTGGACAACCCTCAGGAGTTTGATGAGAAGTTTTCGAATTTCAATCTTCCCGCTGAGGATGTGATAGATGTGGGCGATGTATCGGAGGATGAGGAAGAAGCAGATGAGATGGTCGAAACATCACTCAATTTTGATGAACTGGTGAATTGCTTTGACCGTTTGTATGAGCAGACCGTGGATCAGTCGGACGAGGGAGAGGATTCCAAGTTTATTCCTCTTTCCGAGGCACTGCAGAATCTCGGTAAGCCAAAGAAGACATCCAAGGCTAAGTCCCCGGTCAATATCCATGACAGGATCAGGGTGTTTTCATTTTTATCGATCAAGCCGATCATCGAGGCGGCGCATCGCGTGACGCCGGAATATACCGGGAAAAATACTGTCTGGAAGGACAACACGAAGAAGAAGTATTATCTCATGTTGAACCGTGGCAACGGCAAGCACGCCTTTCATTCCGTGTGCTCGACCATATCGGAGTACGGTGCCGAGGAGCCCGTGACCTATGCCACACAGCAGTACTATGATGAGCATTATACGGTCATTATAAGAGATAAGGCTTTGGCACAGCTGTCCAGACTTTGATATAGGAGTTATATGATGAAGAAGATCATACTGACCGGAGACCG
>DMLD01000033.1:2593-9419 GCA_003453515.1 Lachnospiraceae bacterium | reverse complement strand
ACAAGAAAAATAACCGACGGAGCGCGTCCCATCGACCCTGATGAGAACACTCTCATATCCCCCTGCGACTGCAGGTGCAGTGTTTATCCGATCATGGAGGATTCGACCTTTCAGATCAAGCATACCGAGTACACTCTGCGCTCCCTGCTTCACTCGAGAAAGCTCGCAAAAAAGTTTCAGGGAGGATATATATACATACTCAGGCTTACCGTAAAGGACTATCACAGATATGTGTACGCGGCAAGTGGCGAGCAGGGAAAG
Source organism: Lachnospiraceae bacterium (assembly GCA_003453515.1). Classification (GTDB taxonomy): domain Bacteria; phylum Bacillota; class Clostridia; order Lachnospirales; family Lachnospiraceae; genus Eubacterium_F. The sequence continues at coordinate 9,158 of DMLD01000033.1, read as the reverse complement.
ACCTACCGCATCAACGGAAGCTTTCACACCGTGAATCCCGTTGCCAACGACTATCTTCCCATATATAAGGAAAATACCAGAGAGTACACTCTCCTTCGCACGGAGAGCTTCGGCAACGTGCTCCAGATGGAGGTCGGGGCTCTGCTCGTTGGAAAGATCTCCAACCATAAGGATCGTTGCTACGCGGTTCGCGGCGAGGAGAAGGGCTTCTTTGAATACGGTGGCTCGACCATAGTAGTTATAACCGAGCCGAATAAGATCAACCCAAGGAGCGATCTGCTCGAAAACACAGCTGAGGGCTTGGAAACAAGACTGCTGCAGGGACACGCGATAGGAAGCGCCGTGAAGTGACACCACATCACGGCGCTTCATCTTTTTATCATTATTTATAACTTGTCATGCCTTTGAATTTATGGCCTTTGTAAGCTCATCTATAAGCGATCTCACCCTGCCGAGTATGTCAGCTGTCGCGACCTTCTCGGATATCGATTTATCCCTTGTCACAAGCTCTACCACGCCCTCTTCCATATTGCGTGGGCTCACTACAAGACGGATCGGAACTCCGAGGAGATCCGCATCTGAGAACATAACTCCCGGTCTTGCCTTTCTGTCGTCATAGATGACCTCTATGCCCTCGTTTTGCATATCGTCATACAGCTTATCAGCAAATTCTCTCGTCGCCTGATCGTCCACTCTCAGCGCGCATAGATGCACCTGCCATGGCGCTATTGTTATCGGCCAGATCGGACCGTACTCATCGTGATGAGCCTCACAAACAGAAGCTGCAAGTCTGCCGACTCCTATTCCATAACATCCCATGATAGGCGTCTGAGTCTTACCATCCGCATCCAGATATGTCATGTTCATCGATTTGGTATACTTGGTTCCGAGCTGGAATATGTTGCCGACCTCTATACCTCTGTGGATCTTTATGGTCTTTTTACCGCACTTCGGACAGATACCACCGTCGATGATCTTGGCAACATCCACATACTCAGCATCCGGCACATCCCTCTCCATACACAGACCCGTGTAGTGGTACTCATCCTTGTTGGCACCGCAGGAAAGGTTATTCGTTCCCTTAAGCGACTCATCGTATATCACCGTTGGCTTGCCGTTTACATGGAGGTTCACAGGGCCGATATATCCCGCGTTCAGACCGCACTCCGGTGTGATCTCGGCAGGATGCACCGCCTCACCGAGATAGTTGGTCAGCTTTGTCTCATTGACATCGAGATCGCCTCTTATAAAAATGACAACATACTCATCGTCGGCATTTTTCTGATAAACAACAGCCTTACAGGACTGTGTCAGCGGAGTTTTCAAAAATTCACATATATCCTCGATAGTGTGGATATCCGGTGTGTATACTTCCTTCAGTTCCTCATCGGAGCCGTTTTTCTCATTGATTATGATGCTCTTTGCCGCTTCCATATTGGCGGAGTAGTCGCACGCCTCGTCCTCACAGATCGCGAGCGAGTCCTCTCCTACCGGCGTGAGCAGCATGTACTCATGAGCGACCGAGCCTCCCATCATGCCCGAATCGGATGCGACCGTGATGACCTCCGGCACACCTGCCCTTGCAAATATACGGTTATAGGCATCATATACGACCTTGTAGTATTCCTCCAGATCCTCCTGTGAGGTGTGGAACGAGTACGCATCCTTCATGGTAAACTCTCTCACGCGGATGAGTCCTGCCCTCGGTCTTGCCTCATCCCTGAACTTAGTCTGTATCTGATAGATCATGAAGGGATAGTTCTGATAGCTGTTGGCGTAGTCTCTTACCAGATGCACGGCTGCCTCCTCGTGAGTCATCCCGAGCAGCATCCTGGCACCGTTTCTGTCCGTAAATCTGAGCATCTCCTGACCGATGCTCTCGTATCTGCCGGACTCCTCCCAGATGTTTGAGCTCATCACCACGGGAAAGAGAACCTCCTGCCCGCCTATGCCATCCATCTCCTCGCGGATTATCTCCTCTATCTTGCGGCAGATCCTCTTTAGCGGCGGATACTGCGAATAGATTCCCTTCGCGATATCCTTCATATAACCGCCACGCATCATCAGCGCATGTGAGTCTATCACACAGTCAGTCGGTTTTTCCTTGAATCTGTCTCCCACCATTTTTTCGAGCTTCATTTCATCCTCCGTTCCGGGGTGAAAGTGTATTCGGCATCATCCTCCGTTTATATCACCCTGTGCATTTGATCAATGCAACTATAATAACTGTTTTTCAGATAAATGTCAACATATCACTTCAGTCCAAATCCTTTTTTCAGCCACGGCTTTTTGCTTTCGATCCCTTTTACCGAATCGTACCACGGAGAAGGAAGCCGTCCGGTGAAGTCATCTGTGCCAAAGCACATATCAGCTATACCGCCGCCCTCGGATCCCGGCAGATAGCACATAATAAGCGCGTCAAAATCATCTATGTATTTTTTTATAAATACCTGTCTGCCTGCTATCACGCATGCTACTACGGGTTTGTTTAATCTCTTTGCTTCTTTGATGGCTTCTTTGTTGCCTTCAAGCCCAAGCTTGCCACACAGATCTATGCTTTTTGCATCACCGTTCCACTCCGCATATGACTTCTCTCCCACTGCCAGTATCACGGCATCGGCAGATGCGGCATCGTCCTCATCCGTGATGATCTCTGCTCCGTACTCATCGGCAATCTCTTCAAAGCCGCCAAGTAAGGTCGTTACACCTTCCATATCCTCTATGGGACTTTCGTTCCAACCGTTTGTCCAGCCACCGCACTGCGCAACCTTATTGTCGGCGGCAGGTCCCGTGATATACAACTTCATTCCCTTTTTCAAAGGAAGTATGCCGTTATTTTTCACAAGCACAAGGCTCTTCTTTACAGCCTCTCTTGCCAGCGCCCTGTACTCATCGGATCCCACATCCTCGACCTTTGTCTGAAGCTTTTCATAATAAGGATCATCAAAAAGCCCAAGATCAAGCTTTACCTGTATGATGCGTCTAGCAGCGTCATCGAGCCTCTCAGTGGTTATGTCTCCGTCTTCGACAGCCCTGATGAGTATATCAGCCACATCGCCGGGCGTATCGGCTTCCATCAGCATATCTATACCACAGTTGACGGCAGTTACTATCTGGGAATAATAATCCTTCCCCGATGTGTGCTGTATGGAGTTCCAGTCACTTACTATGAAGCCCTCAAAGCCCATATCTTCCTTGATCATCCTGATATACTTCTCATTTTCATGCATCTTGACGCCGTTTAACGAGGAGTGTGATATCATGATCGTCTTTACCCCGGCATCTATCTGCGCCTTGTACAAAGCCAGATGTTTGTCGATCTCCTTGTCACTTAATACAGCGTCTCCCCTGTCTATCAGACGGTCTACATCTGATTTTTCTCCCGTACCGAATACCACATCTCCATCTCCGAAAAAATGCTTGGCACAGGGCAGTGTACCGCCGTCCATAAGCCCTTTTGAATACGACAGGGAAAGCTTCTTTATCATATCTATGTCCGCACCGTAGCTCTCATACGTTCTTCCCCATCTGGGATCAACCGATCTGGCAAGGCACGGTGAATAGTTCCATCTCAGATGACACAGCTTCGCTTCCTCTGCAGTAGCCAGCCCTATACGATATACGAGATCCTCGTCCGCTGTTGCACCCAGTCCTATATTATGCGGATAAATGACCGCCCCCTCACAGTAGTCTGCGCCGTGCACATCATCCTGACCAAGCATGGCAGGTATCCCCGCTTCCGACTCTATCGACGCCCTGACATACTCGTCAACATAATCTCTCCACTCTGACGCGCCTCTTGGCTCCTGTGGTATGACACCTCCAAGACAATTATCCTTCATATAAGAGGTATCAGCGGCATAGTAAGCCGGCAAAAGCATTTGCGATACCTTCTGCGGTATATTCAGCTTGGCGACTATCTCATCTGCCGTCATCGCTGCATAATCACGATACTTTTCGTTATCAACAGGCTCCGGGGTCTCATTTGCTTCCTCCGGGCTCTCCGTATTGATCGCAGCCTCAGTCTGTGTGGCCGGCTTTGGTGTCCCGTTTTCTTTATTATCTCCGCAGCCATACAGATTCAGACAAAGTCCGAGGCACAGAACCGTTATAGCCAATAGATTATTAATCCGTGAAATCCTGTTCATTACCCCTATCCTCCTGTCAATGATAAATATACCTTTCATATTATACACACAAACCTCCGGCCATGCAAGGCTTTTCACTGCGGATCCCTTTGTCTTTTTTTCAAAAATGGTGTATAATGGTCAGGCACTGACATGACTGTACAGCAACAGCCGCGGACAGTGCCCATAAAACTAACGAAGGGAACCATAGAATATGAATACAAATACAAAAATACAAGCCGTGATATTCGATCTGGACGGAACACTGCTTGACACACTGAAGGATCTGTATAACGCGACAAATGCAGCGCTGCGGATGCACTCACTCCCTGAAAGAACGATCGATGAGGTGTGCCGCTTTGTGGGAAACGGGATCCCTAACCTTATCGCCAGGGCTCTTCCCGGAGGAGATGAAGCTACGACGACAAACGACCTCACGGATGACACCCTAAAAAAAATGCACAGCGCTGTCCTTGCCGATTTCAAGGCGTACTATGACGCACACTGCGAGGACAACACCAAGCCCTACGAGGGTATCGCCGATATGCTCCAGTCACTGAAAAATAACGGCATACACACAGGCGTGGTGTCAAACAAGGCTGATTTCGCGGTGAAAAAGCTCATCCCCAACTACTTTCCCGGTCTGATAGATGCGGCGTCGGGTGAGAACGAGGCATGCGGCATCCCCAAGAAGCCGGCTCCGGAGATGGTCCTCAAGCTCCTTGACGAGCTGAAGGTGCCTGCCGAAAATGCGATATATGTCGGTGACTCAGATGTGGATATAGTCACCGCGGCTAATGCAGGCATGCCTTGCATCAGCGTGCTGTGGGGCTTCAGAAGCCGTGAATTTCTGATAAATGCAGGGGCTGAACGGTTTGCCCTGGTCCCGGCAGATATAACAGGCATCGTTTTGGGCTCATAGTGAGTCAGCTTACTCACCCTGTATTCCGCCGATAAGCACAGGCTGACATATTCTACCGTCGGCTGTCAAAATCGAGTAGGGAAGATATGATCGCACCCTACTCGCCCGCGAGCCGCCGGTCAGCCTTGGCTGACATATTCCTATCGGCGGCTCTGCGATATTAAAAAAAAGCAGACATTCACGACCTGAATGTCTGCTTTTTGATTCTGTAATTACTTCTTTGCTTTCTTGGACTTCTTTCCCTTGGTACCCTTGACCTTACCGATAAAGTAGTCCTCAGCCTCTCCGCGGCTCATCTCAAGAGGAATAGCCATCTCTCCAAAGAGATTCTCCTGAGCCATGTGCAGATAACGCTCATCTGATGTGGTAGCCTTCTTGCCCATCTCCATACGCATCTGGTTGCGCTGATAAGATGTCTTGATAAGCTTCACCCACTGACGACAATCACAGGAGCGAAGAGCAGCCTTGTAGACCTCCTCACGCTTCTTGTCATTTTCCACGCTGAGCACATCGATGTCATCCCACTCTTCCATCAGTTTCTTCACATCATTTTTCGTGATCACCGCACGGGTAACCACCTTCGTACTGTCTGTCGGCACAAACAATTTGCTTCCTGTCGAGTAAACCGGAACCAGCGTGTAATAGATACGATCCGATCCGCTTCCCGACATCGGCTCTACAGCCTCGACCTTGCATACTCCGTCGTTCCCATGAACGACATACTCTCCTACACTAAACACCTTTTTACCTTCCTTTCCTGCAAAAAACATACATCCCATAGTGATCCCGACATATGGTCGTTATATGCCGCGTATCAACGTGCCGCATTACTTCTTATGGTTGTTTTCATTCATGATATAATTTTACCACTTTTTTTCAGAAAAATTAAGCCTTTTTTACAAAAAAATGACATTTCGTCAAAAATGTCATTTTTTCAAAATATTAACAATTATCCTTGTGCAATCTGCACAATCTACTGTGCGTCCATGATCGCGAATTTGATCTCCGCCTCGCAAGCCTTCTCTCCGTCGACTGTAGCGACGCCATGACCAATACCCATCGGTCCCTTGCACTTCACGATCTCCACCTCAAGCCTCAGCCTGTCACCGGGGCGCACCTGACGGCGGAACTTAGCCTTATCTATCCCTCCGAAAAATGCCAGCTTCCCTTTATTATCAGGCAGGGAGAGCACCGATACGGCGCCTACCTGTGCAAGTGATTCCACGATAAGCACACCCGGCATCACAGGGTACTCAGGGAAGTGTCCCCTGAAAAAATCCTCCTCACCGGTAACATTCTTATAGCCGACAGCCCTGACACCGGGCTCCATCTCCTCGATCTCATCGATCAGCAAAAACGGCTCTCTGTGCGGGATGATCTCCTTGATCTGCTCCTTATCCAGCTGCATAACCCTGTCTTTCCTCCTATATTTTTCTCACTATTAGCTACAGTATTCTTTAAGTATGTATAATGACTAAGCCCTACTTATCAAAGCGTGGCGGCAGGAGTTTTCTTT